>JAENWE010000473.1 GCA_016650185.1 Vicinamibacteria bacterium
ACGAAGACGAGGGCCCCGAAAAGAATGTTGGCGCCCATACGCTGGCCTTTGGGCTCTTCGCGGCCCACGAGCGGGGCGAGGAACAATCCCCCCGCCACCCAGGCCGTGGCCACCCAGAAGATCACAAGCTGCAGGTGCCAGGTGCGGAGGAGGTTGTAGGGAAGATAGGAGGCAAGGTCCAGGCCATAGAAAGCTCCTGGCTCGACTCGATAGTGCGCGAGGGCGCCGCCCGCGAGACTCTGCAGCAGAAACAGGGCGGCCACCACTCCGAAGAACTTTCCCGTGGCCCATTGAGACGGAGTGAGCTTCCAACCCGAAAGCGCCGAGTCGTGGAAATGGGCGGCGGACTTCGCCCCGCCCCAGCCCAGGTAATCAAACTTGCCGAACAGGAAGAGGATGGCGCCGATGCCGCTGAGAAGCGTGATCAGGCTCGTCGCGCTCCATAGGTAGGTGGAGCTGGTGGGGCGGTTTCCGACGAGTGGTTCGAACGGCCAGTTGTTCGTGTAAGAGTAGTTCTTCCCGGGCCGGTTGGCCACGGTGGCCCAGGCCGCCCAGGCGAAGTACGCGTTCAAATCCTTCACCTCATCCGGGTCCTTGATGTACATGGGACCCAGGCCGGGAGCCGGCGTCTCACCTCGGAAATACTGCTCCCACTCGCGGCCCTGGATTTCAAGGGAAGACGCCTCGCAGGGCGTGTAAACCAGGGCGTCGTTCGTGGCGTCGTAGCGATTTGTCTTCAAATCCGGAGCCGCGTCGCCGCAGATCTCGGCAAGACGGTGCAGATATTCGGCGCTGTAGTCTGGGCCGAGGTACGCGCCATGGCCCCACAACGAACCGTGCTCCATCAAACCGTACTTGAGGAAGACTTCCTGACCGTGCAGGATGGCGGCCTCGTCGACCAGGGTCGCTCCCGCCGCATCTGTGATCCGCGCCGGGATCGGAGGGGCGTTCGTGTACGTGAGCACCGTGACCAGGGTGAGAACCGAGAACCCCGCGATCATGACCAGGATGGTGGCGTGGCGCCACCAGGGCGAGAGATGAGAGGGTTCCGTGGTCTGTTCGGTCATGAAAACTCCTTCTGTCGCTGAGCGGCGGGCCTTCAGCGCGAAATAGCGGCCGAGCGATCTCGGAGCGTAGGCACAGGAGCGCTTGGCGCCTGCCTCAGCCTCTGGGCGCGCTCCATTATGCTCCGCCAAGATGACGACCGCCGATCCCGCCGAAGCGCTCCGCCGTCACCTGACCCTAGGCACGCTTTCCTTCGGGATTTGCTTTGCTGCCTGGGGTCTCATCAGCGCGTTTGCCGTCCAGTTCCGCCAGCGTCTCGGCCTTTCGGGTACCGAGACCGCGCTGCTCGTGGCCGTTCCCGTGATTCTGGGATCGATCGCGCGACTGCCGATGGGGATCCTCGCCGACCGTTTTGGGGCACGGAAAGTGTTCTCGATTCTGATGATGGTGGTCGCGGTTCCGGTGTTCCTGGTCCCGCAAGCCGACACCTACCGGACACTTCTCGTCACCGCGTTCTTTTTGGGGCTCGCCGGCTCCTCTTTCGCGGTCGGCGTCAGTTATGTCTCGCGCTGGAGTCCGCCGTCCAAGCAGGGGGGCGCCCTTGGAATCTACGGTGTGGGGAACATCGGCCAGTCGGCCGCGGTCTTCCTGGGGCCGGTTCTAGCGGTCGCCATCGGATGGGAACGAGTCTTTACCGGTCTGGCCGTCGCTCTGTTCGCCTGGGGTGTCAGCTTCTGGCTGCTCGCCCGCGACGCGCCCGCGAAGGGCGCTCCCAAAGGGATCGGGGACATGCTCGCGCTGCTGATGCGCGAGCGCCTGTCCTGGCTTCTCTCCTCTTTTTACTTCCTGACCTTCGGCGGCTTCGTTGCTTTCGCGATCTATCTGCCCACGCTCCTCAAGGACGATTTCGGCCTGACCCCTGCCGACGCCGGCTTCCGGGCCGCGGGCTTCGTGGTGATCGCCACCTTGCTTCGACCCGTGGGAGGCGCGCTCGCCGATCGCATCGGGGGGTCGCGAGTGCTCAACGGCGTCTTCCTTGGGATCATTCCGTTCGCGCTGCTGCTGTCGTGGAAGTCGATGATCCCGTTCACGGTGGGAGCGCTTGGGTGCGCGGCGCTGCTGGGCCTGGGCAACGGAGCGGTGTTCAAGCTCGTGCCCCAGTATTTCCCGAACGAGACCGGCGCGGTGACCGGCCTCGTGGGCGCCATGGGCGGCCTGGGCGGTTTCTTCCCGCCCCTGCTCCTCGGTTTTTTTCGCGACCGAACTGGAGCGGTCTGGCCGGGTTTCGTTCTGCTGGCCGCCGTCTCGTTCGGCCTCTTCCTGCTGAACCGCCGAATCCTGCTGCCCACCCGGGAGGCGATCGAGCTCGATCTCAGTCCCGAGCAGCAGCGGGTCGCCGACCAGCTCCGGGCCTTTGGCTGGGCGACCATGTTGGCCTCTTTGCTGGTGGCCGCCATCGTGGTGGGATCGAGAAACTTGCAGAACTTCGATGCCGCCCTCGTCATCTACACGTTCGCATCGGTGTTCGCCGCCTGGGGCGTCGCCTTTCACTATGCGGTCTGGTTGCAGAAGCCTCCGACCCGGATCTTTTTCCGGCGAGGCTTCGAGCTCGCGTGGCGCCGCGGCCTCTTTAGGAGCCTCCCTCGACTGGCCTCGGTCTCCGGAACCCACCTGCTCGGCCAGACTTTCATCTATCACCGTTCGCCCAGGAGATGGTGGATGCATCAGTTCCTCTTTTGGGGGTGCCTCCTCGCCGCCGCCATCACCTTTCCCCTGGTCTTTGGATGGGTCCATTTCGGGACCCTGCCCGACGATCCGTTCACGTATGTCACCTACGTCTTCGGCTTCCCGACCGCGTCTTTCCGGGTGCGCACCGTCTTTGCGTGGTTGCTCTTTCATGGCCTCGATGTAGCCGCTCTACTGGTGCTGGCCGGAATCGCCCTGTCCCTCGGGCGTCGCATGCGCGACAACAGCGCCATGACCGCGCAGTCCTTCGGCATGGACTTCTTTCCGTTGATCCTCCTCTTTGCGATCTCGGTCACCGGCCTTGCGCTGACGGCGTCGACCCTGTGGCTGCGCGGCCAGTTCTATGGCTTCTTGTCAATCCTGCACGCCATCACGGTCATCGCCGCCCTTCTCTATCTGCCCTTCGGGAAGTTCTTCCACATGTTCCAGCGCCCCGCGCAGCTCGGAGTGAAGCTGTATCAGGACGCGGGTGAGGCCGGGCCGGGGGCTCATTGCGCGTCGTGTGGAGAGCGCTTCGCCTCAAGGATGCACATCGACGACCTCAACACCGCGCTGCCCGAACTCGGCTTTCACTACGAGATGCCCGGACCCGCGCGCACCTGGCAGGAGATCTGCCCGGCTTGCAAGAGAAAGACCATTGCCCGCGCTCAGACGCGTCTGAAGGAGGAGAGCCTTGGCTAAGGCGCCGCAACACCCCGAGTCGCTGGTCGAACGCTACGGCCCGAACCCGAGCTACACACCTTCGGGTGGCTGGCAAAAAGGGTCAGAAGCGCCTCCCGATCGTTTGGTCAAGACCCATTGCTGTTTTTGCGGCCAGCAGTGCGGCATCAAGCTCAAGGTTCGGGAGAACCGGGTGGTGGGGTTTGAGCCCTGGGAGGAGTTTCCTTTCAACGAGGGCAAGCTGTGTCCCAAAGGGGTCAAGCGCTATATGCAGAACGAGCACCCCGATCGACTGCTCAGTCCGCTGATGCGCGCTCCCTCCGGTGATTTTCGAGAAGCGAAGTGGGACGAGGCGCTCGACTTCACCGCGCAGAGCCTTCGCGCGATTCAAGAGAAGCACGGCAAGGACGCGGTCGCGATCTACGGCGGGGCTTCTCTCACCAGCGAGAAGAGCTATCTCCTCGGGAAGTTCGCGCGAGTGGCTCTCGGAACGCGCCACATCGACTACAACGGCCGCCTCTGCATGGTTTCCGCGGGCACGGCTTACAAAATGGCCTTCGGAGTCGACCGTTCGCCGAACCCCTGGAGCGACATCCCCAAGGCCCATGTGGTGTTGGTCACCGGAGCCAATGTCGCAGAGTGCGCGCCCATCACCACCGACTACATCTGGCGGATGCGCGACAACGGGGGCAAGCTGATTGTCATCGATCCGCGCATGACCCCGATCACCCGCAATGCCGATCTCTATCTGCCCGTGCGCCCAGGCACCGACGTCGCCTTGATGCTGGGTCTGCTGCACGTGGTCCTTCGCGACAACCTGACCGATCCGAAGTTCATCGCCGACCACACCGTGGGCTTCGAGGAAGTGGAAGCCTCAGCGCGGCCATGGACTCCCCACCAGACCGCTGAACTCACTGGCGTGCCTCCCGATGCCATCGAAAAGGCGGCGCGGCTCTTTGCGGGCGCAGATCGTGCGATAGCCCTTCATGCCCGCGGCATTGAACACCAGTCCAAGGGCGTCGAGAACGTCCTCTCCGTGATCAACCTGTGTCTTGCCACCGGCAACATCGGCCGCGAAGGGGCCGGTTGCATGATGATCACCGGCCAGGGCAACGGCCAGGGCGGCCGAGAGCATGGTCAGAAGTGCGATCAGCTTCCCGGCCAGCGTTCGATCAGCGATCCCGCCGCGCGCGAACACGTCGCGAAGGTGTGGGGCATCACGCCGGACGAGATGCCCCAGGCGGGCCTCTCCGCTATGGAAATCATGGAGGCGATTCACAGGGGTGAGATCAAGGGCCTTCTTTCGATGTGCTTCAATCCGCTCGTTTCCCTGCCCGACTCGAACTACGTGCGGGAGGCGCTCGAAAAACTCGAGTTCTTCGGGGTTGTCGACTTCTTCCTTTCCGAGACCGCGCATCACGCCGACGTCGTGCTCGCGGGCAGCCTTCAGGAGGAAGAGGAGGGCATCGTGTGCACCGCCGAGGGCCGGGTCGTTCACATTCAGCAGGCGGTGACGCCGCCCGAAGGCGCGCGTAACGACTGGGCGATCTACGTCGATCTGGCGAAGCGCCTGGGCAAGGAGAAGTTCTTCCCGTACAAGGCCCCGCGTGAGATCTTCGACGAACTCCGCGAGGCGTCGCGCGGCGGTCCCGCGGACTACTTCGGCATCAGCTACGAGAAGGTCGACCGGGAGATGGGCGTCTTCTGGCCCTGTCCGACCGAAGACCATCCGGGCACGCCGCGGCTCTTCGAGGGGGCAAAGTTCTTCCACAAAGACGGCAAAGCGCGTTTCCTGGTCACGGAGTACCGGCCGAGCGGCGATCCGGTGGACGAGACTCACCCGATCTACCTCACCACCGGTCGCGTGGTATCGCACTATCTCTCCGGGACCCAGACTCGCCGCATCGGCGCCCTCGTGGATCAGTACCCAGTACCGCGGGTGGAGATCCATCCCCGGCTCGCTGAAGCTTGCGGCATCGCCAATGAGAACTGGGTCACCGTCACCACCAAGCGCAGCGCGATGACCCTTCAGGCCCTGGTGGTGAAGACGATTCGGCCCGACACTGTGTTCATCCCGTATCACTGGGCCGGTCTGCAGAGCGCCAATCAGCTCACCCATCGGACCCTCGACCCCCGCAGCAAGATCCCCGAGTTCAAGGTATCCGCGTGCCGGATCGAGAAGGCAGCCGCCGCGCCCGACTGGGCCAGGGACGCGAAACCTCCGGGCCGATCCCAACGCGCACCGAAACGCGAACTTAGGGTCATTCAGTAATGTTCGGTCGCCAGTTCTTCATCGACCCCTCGCGCTGCATCGGTTGCGAGGCCTGCGTCAACGCCTGCGCCGAGTGCGACAACCACCGCGGCGAGTCCATGATTCACCTCGACTTCATCGACCGTCGGCAGACCATCGCCACCGTGCCCTCCGTCTGCATGCACTGCGACGACCCGACCTGCGCGCAGGTCTGTCCGGCTGATGCGATCAAGAAGACCGAGGACGGCGTCGTTCAGTCGTCGCTCAAGCCGCGCTGCATTTCCTGCTCCAACTGCGTCCTCGCCTGTCCTTTCGGCATCCCCAAGGTGATGGTGCGCCAGGAGCAGATGATGAAGTGTGACATGTGCTACGACCGTACCTCGGTGGGGAAGAAGCCCATGTGCGCGACCGTGTGTCCTTCGCAGGCCCTCTCCTACGTGCCTCTCGAGGAGATCCTCAAGGGCCGGCGCGAGAAGCCGACGAACGTCTTTTTCTTCGGGAAGCAGAAGGTTACGACCAAGGTCTACATGATGGTTCCTCAAACGATGGACGCGGTGAGCGTAGACGTCGTCGACTACATGTGGGAGGAGCAGGCATGAAGCTGTGGCGCGACGAGTTTTCGATCGAGGCCGCCCACGAGCGCTACGTGGCCCGCCGCCAGTTCGGAAAGTTTCTGGTGCTCACGAGCTTCGGCATGTTCGTCGGCAACTTCTGGATTCTCGCGCGGTCGTATTTCCGGAGGGACGAAGTCTTCAGCCGTTCGCTGATCGCTCGCGCCAGCGACATCCCCAAAGGCGGCGTCAAACTCTTTGCCTATCCGGGCCCGCAGGATCCGTGCATTCTTTTTCACACACACTCGGACCGGTACGTCGCGTACTCCCAGAAGTGCACACATCTGTCCTGCGCGGTGATCCCCGCGGCCGATGGGCAGCGGATCGAATGCCCGTGCCATCACGGCTTCTTTTCCATCGAAGACGGCCGGGTCCTCCAGGGTCCGCCGCCGCGCCCGCTGCCGCGGATAGTGCTCGATCAGCGGGGTGACGAATTGTGGGCGGTCGGCGTTGATCTGGGATCTGGAGCCGAGCCCCCCGCGGAGACCAAGGCGTGAGTGAGCCGCGCCCGGTCTCGCGAGGGCTCACTGCCATAGACGGCGCGATCTCCCTGATCGCGATCCTGCTGGTGGTGCAGATGTGGCTTCTCACCGCGACCCTGGAGGCCTTCCTCGCGGGCCACTATGAGGTGGCGGGCCCCGGGGCTCTGATCTCAGCCGTGCTCTTCGCGGCGAGTTTCGCTCTCTACCGTTTTATCGAAGCCGTTGACCGCGCCGGGGTTGATCGTCCGAAAACCTGAGGCCCAAAAGAGCCTGGACCTTGGCGGCCTTCACCCCCCCACACAGCCCAGGACCGCGTAACCCAGAAGACCACCCCGACGTTCTTTCGTCGAAACGCAGCCCGGGCGTTCAGACGCCGAAGCGCTGCCCCAGCCGCGCGAGGGTCGCGAGGCCGAGGACCGCGAAGATCCCCGCCACCCTCGGGTCGCCGAACTCGCTCCGCCAGGGAGGGCTGCTTGACACCACTTGACACCAAACGAGACGTCCGGGTACGGTCAACCCGTTAGATGAGTCAGAACTCTTCCGCGTTCCCCGCCAGAAGCTCCATGTGGATGTGTACGTGTCCCGTGGCCTGCGGGGAGGAGGTGCGTTCAAGACCCTAGAACCAGAAACACGGTTCCCCTTCCGACCCGCCGGCGCTGCCCGAGCGGGTCTTTTTTTGCCCCTCAAACATCGCCGGCCTGACCGTTGTCCTGGGGTTCCAACCAAAAAGGAGAATTGTCGATGTCGAAGACTGACCAGAACGGAATCAGAGAACTCGCAGCCATAATCGAGTCCGTGGCCGAACCAGATCCCGGGTCTTGGGGACACCCAGGGCGATCCCGAAATCCGGCGTCGAGCCTAGCAGCCGGTGGTGAAAGTCCGGTCGCGTCGCAAGCGAGAGATTTTTTGTCAGATCAAGGCGCGGAACCGAAGGAATATCGGGAATATTGCGACGTTGCGCAACGCAGAGCTGGCGGAAAAGATCCGCTTCCGACGCAACCCGACTTTCACCACGGGCTGCTAGGCGCCGATCTGGTGGTTCTGTTCGAACACCCGGAATGGCAGAAGCCCCTGTTTTCAGCCCTCGAGCGACGAGGCGTGCGCTTCGAGGCGCTCGATCTCAAGAACGGCGCCTTCGATCCCGACCGCGCGCCCGCGGCTCCGCTCTACTTTAATCAAGCCAGTCCCAGCGCCTACGTCCGGGGCCATGTCCGGGCGGTCCCGTTCTGCCTTTCCCTGATGCGATCGCTCGAGGAAGGGGGGGCTCGGGTGCTCAACGGGTCGCGGGCCTTCGCCCTCGAACTGAGCAAATCGGCCCAGGCCGCGCTGATGCGTCGGCTGGGCGTCGCCCACCCGCGCACCCTCGCCTTCAACGAGGTGGAATCGGCCATCGCGGAGTGGAACGGCGGCTGGCCGGCGCTCCTCAAGCCCGAGCAGGGCGGGAGCGGCGCGCGGATGTATTTACTCCAGTCGCCTGAGGAGTTGAGGCGGCTTTTGGGCGACCGTCCTGAGCTGTGGTTCCCCGACAATCTTCTTCTGCTTCAGGAGTATTTCGAGGTAGACAAGACCCGGGGAATCGTGCGGATGGAGTTTCTGGGTAACCAGCTTCTCTACGCCATGCGCGTGGTCTCGCAGGGTGGCTTCAATCTGTGCCCTTCCGAGGCGTGCAACCCGGAAGAAGATGATGGCGCGTCCTGCGAGATCCCCGAAACCCGACCGGCCGCGCCCGTCGCGTTCTTCGCCTACCCGGCCGTGCCGCCCGAGGCGGTGGAAGCGGGCAAGGCCATCATGACCGCGGGCGGTCTCGACGTGGGCGGAATCGAGTACCTGGATGCTCGCGACGGACGGCTCGTGTTCTACGACATCAACGCCAACTCGAATCTCCGGGCTCCCATAGCCCGGGAGTTCGGCTTCGATCCCTTCGAGCGAGTGGCCGATTACCTGATTGAGCAGATCCGCGAGACGAAACGCCAGCCTCCCGAGGCCAGATAAGGAGAGGTCGCGGCCGCCCGCCCTTATGCTCAAAGAGTGCATGCCTGATCTTTCGTCAATTCCACTCGCGCGCTGGAAGGTGGCGGTGACGAGGGACGAACCCCCCGACGGCCCGATGCACGAAGCCCTTCGGAGGCACGGCTTCGAGCCGCAGTCTTGCCCGGTCCTAGAGGAACGCGCGCCGGCGGACCCAGAGGCCCTTCGAAAGGCCGCGGGAGCCCTTCACGAATACGACTGGTTGATCTGCGCCAGCGCTCGATCGGTGCGGGCTCTGCGCGTTGCGCGCCAGGCCCCGTGGCCTCGCGGCCTGTGCACCGCCGCGGTTGGGGAGGCCACTGCTGAAGCGCTTGTCGGCGCCGGAGCGGACCCGCCACCGATCGTGGCCTCCGAATCCGGCGCGCAGGCGCTGTGCGCGCATCTTCTCGACATCGAACGATGGGCGAACCGCCGCGTGCTGGTGCCCGGAGTCGAGGGGGGACGCCGAGAGCTCGTCGACGGTCTGGCTGCGGCAGGCGCCGTCATCGATGAGATCGAAGCGTATCGAATGCGAGTCCGTCCGGACCAGCACATCAAGCACGCGTGGTCCGAGGCCGCCTCGGATGCCGCCGTCATCACGAGCCCCTCTGTCGGCCGCGCGCTGATCGCGGCGTTGGGCGTGCCCCCCTTCCTGAACCTCAGGGCCCTCGTGGCCATTGGGGCCACGACCGCCGCCGCGCTGGCCGAATACGGCATCCACGCTGAGACGCCGAAGGAAACAGGGTTCGAGCCGGCGGCGCGCCGCCTTGCCGAACTGCGTGCCCGTGCGTGATACCTTTTCAGGCCAGTGACTCTCGATCGGACCTTCGTCGAGTGCAGCGCCCTGGGGTTTCAGTCTGTTCTCACTCTGGCCCTGGCCATCACCTGTTACGAGCTGTGGCGGCGCCGGCGCGGGGACTATTTCCTCACCTGGTCGGCGGCGTGGTTCGTCTACGTCCTGCGGCTGGCCATGATGTCCCTCTTCCTCGTTCGCCGCGAGATGGTCTGGCTTTTCCTGCACCAGGTCATGACCGGCGTGAGCGCCCTTTTGCTGCTCGCGGCCGCCACGCAATTGTCGCGCGGTTTCGTGTGGCGCCCCTGGCACGCCCTGGCGCCTCCCCTGGTAGCGGCCTGGGCGTGGCTCACGATCTACGGCATGCACAGCATGCTGTTGGCCGGAGTGACCTCGACCCTCTTGCTTTCCTCGGTGACCATCTGGACCGGCGTGGTCCTTGGCCACGCCCGCAGCCGGACCTCGGGCGGCGCGACCCGGGTGCTCTTCTGGGCCTTCGTCTTGTGGGGTGTGCACCACCTCGACTACCCGCTGCTCCGAGGATTCGGCGCGAGCGTTCTCTACGGAGCGTTCATCGACATCCTTTTCCTCTTCGCCATCGGAATGGGGATCCTCTTTCTGATGCTGAGCGACGAACGCAGCCGGCTCGCCGCCCGGACC
>JAENWE010000474.1 GCA_016650185.1 Vicinamibacteria bacterium
AAATAGCTATACCACTGGAGCGCCGATGCATCCCGGATCGCCGCGTTGCTCGTCGTTGCATATGTTCAATATGCGGTCTCCTCGGCGCCTTGCGCTCCGGGCGCCTCGACGCTCAATTGGCATACCTATTTGAGGGCCACCTAGCGCCACTCCTTTTCCCAGCCGGCCGAGAGACGAGGCTGCAGCCTTTCCCGGGGTGTCGCCACATCGAGGCGAAGGGAAGAATTCCAGCCCGGCGGCCGCAAACGCACGCCGACCCCGAGGTCGACCATCATCGGCCCTCGCGCGGGAGCCATCACCCTCGCCGAGTCCACGAACGCGACCACGCCGATACGGGCCGGGCCCACGAGGCCGACCGGCAACTCCAGCTGCAACCCCGCGTTCCAGAGCCGCGGTCCGAACGCCGCGCCATCGATGATGCCGGAAGTGACGAGCGACCTCGCCCGCAGAACGCCATCTCGAGACGTGTCCGCGCCCGCGCCCGACCAAAGGCCCCTTGGTGATCCTGCGCTCGCGATGTCGTACGACACCCTGGCCCTGAGTCGGGGGCGCTCCGGACTCAACCGCGTGCGCGCTGCGATTGAAATCGAGACCGCATCGAAGGGCCGCGATCCAGGCGACCACCAGCCCGAGGCCTTCGCCACCACGGCGAGGTGATCCCTCAGCAGCCGATGGTCGATTTCGCTCGAGAGCGACGCGTACCGTCCTCGGCCCTTCCAGTTGTCCGTCGCGATCGTGATCTGTAACCTCGTGTCTGCGGTCCACCACTGTGCCAGCGATGCCGAGGCCCGCTGGCGGCGCTCGCGCACGAGGTCGCTGGCGCCTCCCGCCGCGCCGGCGCGGTACGACTGCTCGTCCCACAGCGCTCCGATGGTGACGACCCCGGGCAACCAGAAAGCATGAGGAGAAGAGACCCTGATCTCGCCGCGGGACCGGTTTGGTCGCCAGCGCCCGGCCAGTTGGACCAACTCGCCCGAAGGGGCGAGCGCCCACCCCGCGACCCCGAGGGCTCGGTCGGAAACGCCGTCGACGGCCGAGCGGGCCAGGACGGAAAGAGGTGCGCTGAACCTCGATCTCTCCACCACGCTGATCTCGATCTGCGCGATTCCATCTCCCAGGGGGCGATAGCCGACACGAGCCCTCTGCACGGAGGGAAGAGCTTCGGCGCGCCGACCGACCCGACGGAAGCGCTCCGGAGTCAGCAGTGATCCGGATGGCTCGCCGAGCGACTTCATGGCGACGCGCGTCGAGGTGCGGGAAAGCCCGTCGATCCGAATCAGATCGAGACGCGGCTCGCCATTGTGATTCCACGCGGCGAGGGCCGCCTCCGCGCGCCCGTCAAGGAAGAGGCTGGTGGCGAGAAGATTTCGCGTGAGCGGATCCGAAGGATCGAGCCTGCTGGCCTCTTCGGCGATGGCGGCGGCCTTCGACCAGTTCTTGCCGCGGAACTCCGCTGAAGCCCGCTCGCGCAGCTCCGACGCCGGACTGACCTCTCCACCTTCCGATGGCTGGGCCACATCCGGTTCAGAAGGAATGATGGAAAGCGCGCGCGTCGCAGGTCCGCGGCTGGGAAAAACCAGAAGCGCCCATTCGCCGGTCGCCTTCCAGCGCTCCCGCCACTCGTCCTCAGGGAGAGTCTTGAAGGGGCCCACCGCGGGATCGTGAAAAAGGACACGCCCGTTCGCCCAGGCGAGCATCAGCACGTAGTGATAGCGGCCCTCCCCGCTCGCGAGAAGGGCGATGAGCGGGCGTCCGCGACGGAGATGCCACACGGCCTCCGCTTCTCCCCCGGCGAAAGCCAGGGCCTGGAGGCCGCGACTCTCCGCGAGACCGCGAAGAACGTCCGTCTCGATCCCCGTTTCCTTGCGGTTCAAGGAGCCCGCGAAATCCTCCGCCTGCACGCCGGATACGCCCCAGTAGCGAAGCACCATGGCGAGGCTCGCGCCTCCGCAAAGGGCCTCCGACTGCGCGACAAACGGTACGTCGGGGATCGAGAGGGTCTGGGCGACGACCGGTCTGGCCAGTCCGGCACAAAGGAGCAGCACGGGCCAACGAGAACCCGGGAGGCCCATGCAGACGGCGGTCCGGTTAGCCGACGACCAGAATGATGATGATGACGATGAGCAAGGCCGCTACCAGGCTGATAGTGACGCTCTGGGTTCCGCCGGCGAGCTGCGCATTTGCGCTTACGGCCAGAGCGGAGACGCGCTGCAACTCGTCGCCTTGAAGCGTTCCCACCGCGGCCTGGGCTCGTCGCAGGTCGAGGCCGTGGTCCGCGGCCAGGCTCTTGACGTCGTCCCGCTGAAGGAGGGTGGTGATGGTGGCGCGTGACGCATCGTCTCGGGCCAGCGAACTGGACACCGCCAGGTTGAGCTCGGATTGCGAGACGACTTTGTCGGAACTCTCCACCCTCGCACCGGACAGACAGAGCATCGAAACGAGCGCACAGCTTACGAATTGAGAGGGGCGGGTCATTTGGCTTTATCTCCTTCGCGTTTCAAGTGATCGAACAAGGGCGCACGCGCAACGCCGATGCAACAGCGAAGCTAGTGCACGCGCGAGGGGCCGGTCTGTTCGCTGTCGCACAAACAGCCTGCGACGGACCGGGTCGCAAGGCCGAACTAGATAGTGGACTTCCGTTCGGCGAAGAGCCGGAGCAGGCCATTGACAGCCATGTGCAGGAGCAGGAACACGACCAGGGCCACGATGTAGGAGAGCATGAGCTGCATCGAGCCCACTGCCGGGTCGGGCATCAGCCCTTTGAAGGGAGCAAGCAGCGGCCAGGTCAGGGTGTCGAGGAATCGCTTGAAGCCGCTCGCCTGCCTCGCCCCGAA
>JAENWE010000475.1 GCA_016650185.1 Vicinamibacteria bacterium
ACCGCAACCCTCGTCTCGACGATCCCAACCGGAAACTTGCTTACCAGTGGGCCTACAGCTTCGGTTTCAGCCGGGAAGCTGGCCGCAACGCCTCGGTCAGCCTCGACTTCGTGGGTAATGTCTCCAGAGATCAGACGGCAGAACTCGACATCAACGCTCCGTCCAGCGGCGCCCTTCCGGGCGGGGCGCGGCCGGGTGTGGCCAGGTTCGATCCGAACAGCGTGTTCATCCAGGGCGCCGCGCGCAACACGAACTTCAACCGCGTTCGCATCCTGACTTCGAACGATGGCTTGAACGGCGACTACAAGTCCCTTCAGTTCGCCTTCGTCAGGCGCATGGCGAATCGCTGGAGCGGTCGTCTCTCATATACGCTGCAGAAGGCGAACTACGTCGGCCTGGGCAATCCGGACTCGCGGACGGTCACCAACAACCTCGATCCGAAGAGCGACTACGGGCGCTTCGCGTCCAATCGCACCCATGTCCTCTCGGCGACCGCGACCGTGAACGTGGCCAAGAACCTCAATCTCTCGGCCCTCCTGAGCAGGCTTTCCGGAGTGCCCATCAACGAGACCGTCGGCCAGGACTTCAACGGCGACGGCAACAACAACGATCGACCCATCCAGGGAGTCAGCGACGCCGGCAAGCCGATTCTGTCCGCGCTGGATTCGCAGGGCCGGGCCGTGATCAACGGCATCGACGGTCCCGGCCTGTTCGAGATGGCCGTCTCGGTTAGGTATTCCATCCCTCTCGGTAGCGACAAGAGAGCGTTGGATCTGTTCTACGATGTCTTCAACCTGTTCAACACCAAGAACCTCCAGCCTGGCTCAGGCAACCGGAGGAACGCGAACTTCAACAACCCGACATCGGCGAACTTCCCGCGGCAGATGCAGATGGGAGCGCGCATCCGTTTCTAGGCCGTTCCTAATCGGCTGGATTGGTCCCGTCAGCGTGGGGTAAGATTTCCCCACAATGATGACAAAGAACAATCTGGTCTCGTTCCTCGCGGCGGCGGTGCTGGTTTCCAGCGCCGCCGTCGCTGTTTCTCAGGGGATGGAAGGAGTCATCCGAGGCACCGTGGTCGACGAGGAGACGGGCGCTCCCCTCCCGGACACCCTGATCAGTCTTGACGACCCCAACAGCGGGAGGGCGTACACCACCAAGACCGACAAGAAGGGAGTCTTCTACAAGCGGGGGGTCATAGGCTCCACCTACCGGGTGTCGGTCAAGAAGGAAGGCTACAAACTCCTTGAGGAACCCCTCAGGGTGGCGGCCGGAGCCGAGCACAAGTTCAATTTCAAGCTGGCGAAGGCGGCGCCGGTGGGCGCCAGGGAATTTGCGGAGGGCTTCGAGGCGTTCAATCGTGGGGACAACGCGGCGGCGGCGAAATTCTTCGAGCTTGCCATGGAAAAGGCCCCAGACCTGCCCGAGATCCGGGTGAACCTGGCCCTCGCCTACCTTCGCCTGGACCGAAAGGCCGAGGCGGTGGCGAAGCTGGAGGAGGCGGTCGCCATGGCCCCCGATGAGCCGCGGATCCTCTTCCAACTCGGCGGCGCATACGTGGAGATGCGAGACTTCGACAAAGCCCGGGAGGCCTTTGAGAAGGGCCTGGCCAAGCACTCCGACTTGAGCGATGTTCTCGCCCAGGAGGCGACGATCACGCTCGGCGCGGTGTACTTCGCCAAGGGCGACAATGACAAGTCGATCGAGTACTTCGAAAAGGTCCTGGCCGTGAAACCCGGAGCTCCCACCCCCACGCTGGGCATGGCCAAGGCCTACCTGAGCAAGGGCGACACGGCCAAGGCCCTCGAACTGTTCCAGCAGGTTGTCTCTTCATCCCCGGGAACGCCCGAAGCCACCCAGGCCGAGGCCTTCATCACCGGACTGAAGAAGCAGTAAGCGACATCCCGGGAGGTTCCCTTCCGTCATCCCCGATGGGACAACTTGGCTACCGCCGCTCAGTTTCTGCGTTGGTTGCAGGCGGGCGCTCGCATCCGGTTCCAGGTCCCCGAGAGTACCGGACTTTTGGGTCCCCGGGGTAGAGTTCGCTTCCGCATGCACAGCAAACGAAAGCTCTTCATATTCCTGGTCGCGGTGGTGGCGACTTTCGGCGCCATCGCGGTTGCCCTCGCCCAGGAAGGCCAGGTGGAGAGTTCCCCGCGAGCGATCGGTGAAGACACCGACCAGCCCTTTGAAGGCCCGCGGTCCGGTTCCACGACCGGAGCACGCATCGGGATTCTTCACCCCAGACCGATGAGGAAGTCCGCGTCCGCGACGAAGGTGCTCCGGCTCCCACCCCTGGCCTGGCCCAGGCGTATCTGAGAGTCGGGGCCGGCACCGACAAGGTTCCGACCGCTTCCATCGGGTTTCAACCGGCGGCCGAGAACATCCGAAGCCCCTGCGGGACGATCCGTCAGGGGACTCAGAAAACGATAGCGCGCGCCGGGTGGTCCTCGCACTAGTTTTCGTCAAGGAACGAGTCCTCAAAGAATCCAAAGACAAGAAAAATCTACCAAGGAGAAAACCTCATGAAAATTTCTGGAAAAGCCGTTCTGGCATTCATTGGCGTGCTCGGGGTCGGCGCTACGGTGGCGATCTCGCAGGAAAAAGGCGGCAGCGACACCACCGGCCCCTATGAACTGGTTTCGAACTGGCCTGAGAATATTTGCGGCGACGGCTACCAGGTTGGCTCAACCGCCGGCATCTGGGCGGAGACCCCGGATCGAGTGTTCATCTTCCAGCGGGGCTGCCTGCCCGTCTTGAAGACCGAAGGCTCGGGAGGAGGCCCGGGCGACCTGGTTCCGGCCCGAAACACGTCCAGCTACGATCTGTCCCAGAAGGACCCGGCGCGGCACCCGCGCTGGGACCATGTTCTCTATGTCGTCAACAAGCAGGGGAAGATGATCGAGTCGTGGGAGCAGCACAACGCCAAGTTCGTCCGGCCCCACCGCGTTCTGATCAATCCCTACGACCCCGAGAAGCACGTCTGGCTCGTTGACGATGGCGCCCAGATGATCTACAAGTTCACCCACGATGGCAAAACGCTGGTGAAGTCCTGGGGTGAGTTCAAGGTGGCGGGGAACGACGACAAGCACTTCGGACGTCCCACCGACATCGCCTGGCTCCCCGACGGCACATTCTTTGTCAGCGACGGCTACACCAACACCCGAGTGGTGAAGTTCGACAAGGACGGGAAATACGTCATGGCCTGGGGCCAAAAGGGCACGCCGCCAGAGAAGCGCCCGGGCTACATGAACACCGTGCACGCCATCGCCATCGACAAGGCGCGCCGGATCTACATTTCCGACCGGGCCAACGACCGCATCCAGATCTTCGACGAGAACGGCAAATTCATCGAAGAGTGGCCCAACATCCTGCGGCCCTACTCGGTGCTGCTTGCTGAGAACCAGCACTTCTGGGTCTCCTCCGGCACGACCCAGAAGTTCACCCAGTACGACCCCTCCGGCAAGCTCCTGTCCTCGTGGGGGACCTTCGGAGCCTTCCCCGGAGGCTTCTGGGGTGTCCACCAGTTCAGCGTGGATAGCGAAGGCGCCGTCTACACCGCGGATGTCCACGTCGGCCGTCCTCAGAAGTTCGTGCCCAGGAAGGACGCCAATCCGGCGCACCTGATCGGCCGCTATTGGCCGGTGGCCAAGCCGTAGTTCGGAGGCGGTATCCACCGCATCGGTGAAGGGTGCTCTGCGATCCCGGGTCCAGACCCAGCCCCGTTTGCCCGCAACCGCTATGCCTAGGAGCCCTCGTCGTCGCGACCCACTTGGGTCAGGCGGCGCGGGCTCCGTGGCCCGCGGCCTTGAGCCCGGTCGGATCGACAAGGCGGCGTCCGCAGCCTTTGAGTGGTTCGAGGGTCGCTCTGTGTTCCCGAGTTCTACTCAACGCGAAGGGCCGTCATGGGATCAACGCGGGTCGCCCGTTGCGCGGGGACGAAGACCTCGAACGATGAGACCACCGTCACCAGCGCAAAAACCGCGACGCAGGTGAGCGGGTCAGGAGCACTCACGCCACAAAGCCAGAAGACCCAGACGGTCGATCTCGAAGACCATCCACTTCGGAGGACCGTGAATTCCTCCGTGGGTTAGCGTTCCGGCCCTACTCCGCCCTCAGGGCCTCCATCGGGCGCACCCTCGTCGCCCGTTGAGCGGGCACGTACACGGAGAACAGCGAGAGCAGGGTCACCAGGGAGAACACGGCGATGTAGGTCAACGGGTCGAGCGGGTTCACATCGAACAGCATGCTGGCGATGCCGTCCTTGCCGACGGTTGCGAGCCCCAGCGCCATGACCAGGCCCAACGAGAGTCCGAGGGCCACCTGCCGGGCTCCCTGCTTGAGAACCATCGACAGAATCCCCGAACTCGCTGCGCCGAGGGCCATGCGGACGCCGAACTCGGTCGTGCGCTGGCTCACCGAGAAGGACATCACGCCATAGATTCCAACCGCGGCCAGGACGATGGCGATGAATCCGAGCACCGAAAAAAGAGTCGCAATCACGCGGTTGATGGCCACCGCTCCGTCGAGGTGGAACTTCGGCGTGGCCGCGAAGTACAGGGGAAGATTCGGGTCGACCTTTCTCAACTCGGAGCGAAGGGCGGGAAGCAGGGCCTCGGCACTCTGCGACCCGCGCGGCCTCACAATGACGGTGGCGAATTGATTGGCCAACGGCTCGGGAGACATGGGGCCGAAGGGCACTGAATAGAACGGGACGTAGAAGCCGCCTTCCTCGACATTCTGGTTGTTGAAAGGCACCGACATCCTCACCGTCGTGACCACGCCCACGATGGTCCGCCAGGGGCCGAACTGGGGGGTGCTGCCGTCTCCGGTGCGGATGCGCCGCCCGATGGCGCTCTCGGTTCCGAAGTGCTTGCGAGCGAACGCTTCGTTCACGATCGCCACCGGGAGCTTGGAGTCGAGATCCTGGTCGTCAAAACTGCGCCCCTCGAGCACCCTCTGGCCCATCACGTCGAAGAAGCCGGTCGAGATCTGCTCGAAGTTGACGTTCGGGTGATCCTTCTTGGTGGCATAGGTCTTGCCCTCGATTTCGATCGCACCGTTCCCCGCGAACAACATCTGAAACCGGCTGGTCAGGGCGACGCTCTCGAACTGAGACGACCCACGTAAGGATCCGAGCAACTGATCGTAGAAGAGTTTGCGGGCGGCCGGGGTGGGATAGTCGCCCTCCATCAGACCCATACGGGCGGACATGATCCCCTCGGTGTCGTAGCCGAAATCGATGGTCTGCTGGTTGACGATGGAGCGAACCTGCAGGATTGATCCGATGAGCAGGATGCAGGTGATCGCGATCTGGAAGACCACGAGGCCACGGGTCAGAAGGCC
>JAENWE010000476.1 GCA_016650185.1 Vicinamibacteria bacterium
CCTCATAGAGTCCCCGCGAAATTCGGTCAGCGACCTCCGCCACCTTGCGCTCGGTGGCGAGAACCAGAGCAGAAGACGGAGCGAAGCCGCCGATGAGGTCGGATTCCAGGAAGCGCAACTCCACCCGAGTCGGCAGAGCGCCGGTAGTACGAAAATGCGCGAGAGCGTAGATCGCGAGTTGGAGGCTTTCTTCAGCCCGGTGCTGGGCCTTCGCCTGGGTGCTCACGTCGCCGGTTTTGAAGTCGAGGATCGTGACTCCATCGTCGGTGGCAACCACCAGATCGTACCGGCCCATAACCCGCGTTCTTCCGATCGCGAACGAAAACTCCTCCTCAACCCCGGTGGGCCGGAGTGGATTCGCGGTCTCCCATTCGAAGAATCTGGTGAGTGTGCGCTCGCCTTCCTTGACCCTCAACTCCTCGTGTTCCCGTGACAGGAACCCCTCGGAAACCCACGCTCGCTTGAAAGCGGCCAGCAGATCGTCCTTGGCGAAGGGAATCCCGGCCTTTCGGGCCTTGAACATCTCCTGCACCGCCAGGTGGATGGCGCTGCCGTAGACCACACGATGGTGGGTCAACAGAGGAATTCGATTTCGGTGGACGAACCGATATTTCAAGGGGCAGGTCAGGTAGTCGTCCACCTGGCGGAATGACAGCCGCAAGGGCGGCGCCATGGCCCGGGACAGACTTTCGGGCTCGGCCGGGTCGCTCCCCGTAACGGCTTCGCTGTCGGGCACGGCGGCGGCGGCGGCGATGGTCTCAAGAGGAGTCGATCGCGCAAGTCTGGCCTTTGGCGAGGGCAGGTCCAGCGCCTCGACCACGAACCGGGAAACTTTGCGCGTGGCGCCCGATCCGTAGTCTTCGGCGGAGGTGAGGATGAGGTCGTCCTTGGCCCGGGTCATGCTCACATAAAAAAGCCGTCGCTCCTCCATCAGATGCGCGTCGCCCGGCGAGATGTCGCTCTTGAGCAGAGCCCCGGGAAGGGGAAGGGGATCGCTCCGTCGCCGCAGAGGGAACTTCTGATCCACGCAACTCGCCACAAAGACCTTGCTGAACTCGAGGCCCTTGGCTTTGTGCACGGTCAGGATGTTGACCGCGTCGCCCTCTTGAATCTCGATGGCGGCCGGGTCTTCGCCCGCGTCGCGCAGCAGATCGAACCGGGCCACGAAGGCCGGGATGTTGTCGTGCTCGGCCACCACCGAGAAACCGCGCACGATCTCGAAGAACCGGGCGATATTGGCCACCTTCCGCTCGTCCTTGGCAGACGACACCTTGGCCAGACGAGCCAGATATCCCGACTCCTTGAGAAACTCGTACAAGGCCTCGCCGGTGCGCCTCTGGGCCATGCTCTTGACCCCCCGCTCGATGTCGGCCACGAACTTCTTGGCCGCCGCCCTGGATGGACCCTTGACCGACGCGAGGTCCTCATTCCCTTCGAGTTCCCGAAGGACGTCGAGCAGAGGCCGGGTTTTCCGGGAGGCGTACCTGGAGAGACGGGACAGGTCGATCGGATCGAAGGCATAGATCTCCGAGAACGCCAGGGCCCAGGCCGACACCGAATCGTCGGGCGAGGCCACCAGTCGAAGGAAGGCGATCAGACTTCGAACTTCGGGGCGTTCGAACAGGCCGGCGCCGCCGGAGAACCGATGGGGGATGCCGCGCAGGTTGAGGGCTCGCAGGAATGGATCTGCGTCCGCGTTGTTTCGGACCAGTATGGCCATGTGGGCGAAGCGGACCTTGCCTTCGCGCTCAAAATCCTCGATTGCTTTCGCCACCGCGTCCGCCTCGGCGGAGGCATGGGGGAACCGTCGATGCGACACGTTCCTGCCCTTCCCCCTTTCGGCCACCAGCCTCTTGTCGAGCCCGGTCATGGCTTCGAGGCGATGAGGATTGTTGTAGGTGATCAGCCTGTAGGCGGTGTCGAGGATTTCCTGGGTGGAGCGGTAGTTCTGTCGGAGCACCACCCGGGTGGCCCCCGGGTAGAGCGAAAGAAAATGGATGAGGTTAGCCGGCGCGGCGCCGCGCCAGCGATAAATGGCCTGGTCGTCGTCACCCACCACCGTGATGTTCGGGCTGTTTTCACCGGCGATGAGCCGGATCAACTCGAGTTGGGCGTGATTCGTGTCCTGGAACTCATCCACCAGGATGTAGCGGAAGCGCTTCCGCAGCGCCAGCGCGACATCGGGCCTCCGCCGCAGGAGTTTCAGGATCAGGTGAATCTGGTCACCGAAATCCACGAGCGAGGCCGAGGCGAGTGCCGCTTGTTGGGCCTCGAAAAACTCCGCCGCCTCGACCAGGTCGAGAGCCTGTTCGCGCTCGGCCTCGGCTTCCTCTCCCCCGAGGTCATCGGTGAGGCGAATCTGATTCCGGGCGAAGACGAGAATGTCCTCCGGCGACACGTCTTCGTCCTTCGCCCTGGATGCGAACTCGACGAGGGTGGAGAGATGCCGGCCAGGGTCTCCCAAGGGCCGAAAGCGGGTGAGAGGCAGCGAGAACAAACGCTCGCGCAGGAAGACGATCTCATCGGCCCGGGAGAGAACCCGAAAATCGGCGGGCAGGCCG
>JAENWE010000477.1 GCA_016650185.1 Vicinamibacteria bacterium
GTCTTCATCGTCGGCGATGTTTTCGACAGCGGCCACGAACTTGCGTATCAGTTGATCGGGGATCAACCAGGCAGCGAGCTGGGGATTCGCTGATAGGGCGGCGATCCAATCTCGGATGACGGCGTCGCTCTTGTTGAGTGGCGGCAACTCGAGGCGGATCGGAGCCGGGCTCGGCGCCGACTCGACGGTCGAGGCTGGCGCAGGGGCGGGCGTAGGGATGACGGCGGGTGAGGGTGGATCGGAAGGCGTGTTGGGGCGGAACAGGAAGTAAAGCCCGATCAGAAACAGGCCCAGGGCCGCAACAGGAAGGATCGGATGAATCCCGGGTGCTTTGGGGCGCGCCGTGGTTTCCGCGGCCGGGTCGTACGTCTCGTCGAATTCCTCAGGACCTGGGTCCTTTGGCCGAAGGTCGAAGTCGTCAAGGTCGCTCACTGCCTCTCCTCTCTCCCCGAGCCTAACGCCCCACCCCTCGCTGAGGTACCGCGATGATCCGCCACATCGCGCCGCAGTTCTTCGCTCCGGACATGCGGGCCACCCTCGCGTATTACAAGGAGAAGCTGGGCTTCGAGTGCGTGGGCACATGGCAGGACCCGTCGGTCTACGCCATCGTCGAGCGCGACGGGCACAAGATCCACTTCCGCTGTGCCGAGCCGCCCACTCCCAACCCGGACAAGTACGCGGACGAACTCCTGGATGCCTATGTCTTCGTCGACGACGCCGACGCCCTCTTCCACGAGTACTCCCTCCGCGGCGTCGAGTTCAAGCGCACGCTCGGAGAGACACCGTGGCGCTCGCGCGAGTTCGTGGTGAAGGACTGCGACGGCCTCCTCCTCGCCTTCGGCTCCAACATCAAGTAGCCCGAACGCCGCGCCGTCCGCGAGACGCCCCCGCCCCGAAGTCGCGCGAACGCACGCGAACGGGGGAAGGACCCCACACACGGGCAAGAGACATCCCCCGCGACGACCAGACAAGAGGTCAGCCGCGGCGGGCGGCTTCGATCTTTTCGATGTCGATCTTCTGCATCGTCATCATGGCCGCGAAGGCACGCTTGGCTTCGTCGCCGCCTGCGGCGAGCGCATCGGTGAGGGCGCGCGGCGTGATCTGCCAGGAGAGGCCGAAGCGGTCCTTGCACCAGCCGCAGTCGCTCTCCTTGCCGTCGTTGCCGACGATGGCGTTCCAGTAGCGGTCCGTCTCCTCCTGGGTGTCCGTGGCCACCTGGAACGAGAACGCTTCGGTGTGCTTGAACGCCGGGCCGCCGTTGAGACCGAGGCAGGGAATCCCCAGCACCGTGAACTCCACGGTCAGCACGTCGCCGGCCTTGCCGCTCGGATAGTCGGCGGGGGCGCGATGCACCGCCGTCACCTGGCTGTCCGGGAACGTGGCCGCGTAGAAAAGCGCGGCGTCGTGCGCGTCCTTGTCGAACC
Source organism: Vicinamibacteria bacterium (assembly GCA_016650185.1). Classification (GTDB taxonomy): domain Bacteria; phylum Acidobacteriota; class Vicinamibacteria; order Fen-336; family JAGNNV01; genus JAGNNV01. Next base: position 1,425 of record JAENWE010000477.1, read on the forward strand.
AGAGGCAGATGGTGTTCTTCGGTTTCATGGGTCTCCTTCGGCCGAGATCATGCCATCGTTTGTCGGGTGAAGGAACGCCAGTGGGAGACTCTTCGCATGAAAACACGCACCCTCGGCCAAGGTCTTCAGGTCTCCGCCCTCGGTTTCGGATCCATGGGCATGAGCGCTTCGTACGGCGTGCGCCAGGACGACGCGGAGATGATCGCGCTTACGCGCGCGGTGGTGGATCGCGGCGTCACCTTCTTCGACACCGCCGAGTCCTACGGTCCGTACACTAACGAGACCCTCCTCGGCAAAGCTCTCTCCCCCATCCGCCAGCGCGTGGTCATCGCCACCAAGTTCGGTTTCGATCTGTATCCCGACGGCCGCCCGGGCTGGCGCGGACTCAACAGCCGGCCCGACCACATCCGGGAGGTGGTCGAAGCCTCGCTCAAGAGGCTGCAGACCGACTACATCGACCTTCTCTATCAGCACCGCGTCGATCCCGCCGTGCCCATCGAAGACGTCGCGGGCACGGTGAAGGAGCTCATCGCGGCGGGCAAGGTTCGCCACTTCGGCATGTCCGAGCCCAGCATGGCTACCCTGCGCCGCGCCCACGCCGTGCAGCCGGTCACGGCGCTCCAGAACGAGTATTCGCTGTGGTGGCGCGAGCCCGAGAGCGACATCCTGCCCGTCCTCGAAGACCTCGCGATCGCCCTCGTGCCCTACTCGCCGCTCGGCCGCGGCTTCCTCACCGGGGCCATGGACGGCAACACCAAGCTGCCCGAAGGTGATTTCCGCTCCGCTCTGCCGCGCTTCTCCCCCGAAGCCATGCAAGCCAATCAGGCCTTCATCGCGTTGCTCGTCGAGCTCGGCCGTCGGAGGAACGCGACGCCCGCGCAGATCGCCCTCGCCTGGCTGCTCGCGCAAAAGCCGTGGATCGTCCCCATTCCCGGCACCACCAAGCTCAAGCGCCTCGAAGAGAACGTCGGCGCAATGGATCTCGAACTTTCGTCCGATGACCTGCGTGAAATCGACGCGGCGTCGGCGAAGGCTCCCATTCAAGGCGAGCGGTACCCCGAGCACCTCCAGAAGCTCGTCGGGGGTTAGGCGACGGTTAAACGCCGGAGAGGAATGACACCCCTGCCATCTTCGTCATAACGCCCAGCAGAAGGATCCTGAGTTTGCGCTTTCCGGACCACACCGGTGAGAAAGGCCGCGACTCTACGGGCGGCGCCTACCCGCCTGACTACCCCGCCTCCCGCTGGCTGCGGATCGCGAGGACGAACACGACGTTCGACTCGGCGACGTACCGATAGAGCGCCACGTAACCCCACGAGCCGCGCCCGATGATCAATTCGCGCAACCCGTCGCGACGAACGGCCAATCAGCGGGCCGCGCTGAGGACATCGATGGAGGAGGCCGCCAGGCTCGGTCTCGTATTCACCGTCCTTCTGGTGGAGTTCCGATCGTTCCTCGAACCGATA
>JAENWE010000478.1 GCA_016650185.1 Vicinamibacteria bacterium
ATCGGATTGGGAAACCATGAAGGCCGCGTCCGAAACGCTGGACCGGCTCGGCATCGGGCACGAAGTCGAGGTCGTGTCCGCCCACCGAACCCCGGACCGGCTGTTCGAATACGCGAGCACGGCGAAGGACCGCGGTCTTCAAGCCATCATCGCCGGAGCGGGCGGGGCCGCCCATCTGCCCGGAATGCTGGCCTCAAAGACCACCATCCCGGTTCTCGGGGTGCCGGTTCTTTCGAAGGCCTTGAACGGGGTGGATTCGCTCCTCTCGATCGTTCAAATGCCGGCCGGCGTCCCCGTGGCCACCTTCGCCATCGGCCCCGCCGGAGCGACAAACGCCGCGCTCTTCGCTGCCGCCATTCTGGCGACCCACGACTCCAGGGTCGCAGACGCTCTGGCCGGATTCCGGCGCGAACAGACCAGCGCCGTCCTCGCCAATCCCGATCCGCGCGAGTGAATACTGACTGAGGAACGACCATGCCCACCACCGTTGGAATCCTCGGGGGCGGCCAGCTGGCCCGCATGATGGCTCTGGCCGGCGCGCGTCTGGGGTTGCGGGTCCGCGTTGTCGACACCGCTGCTGATGCCTGCGCCTCGCAGGTGGCGCCGCTCACCTGCGCCGACTACAACGACTTCGACGCCATCTCAAAGTTCGCCGACGGGATCGACGTGGTGACCTTCGACTTCGAAAACGTGCCCGCCGACACGGCGATGTTCCTGGCCTCCCGCGTTCCGGTATTTCCGAACCCGCAGGCCCTGGCCGTGGCCCAGGACCGCCTGGAGGAAAAGCAGCTCTTTCAAAGACTCGGCATGGCCACTCCGACGTTCGCCACCGTGGACTCCCTTGAAGAGCTTCAGGCTGGCATTCTTACCGTCGGCCTTCCCGCTATTTTGAAAACGCGCCGACTCGGTTACGACGGCAAGGGCCAGATTCGGCTCCGGGCCGAGGCCGACGCGGACGCGGCCTGGAGGTCGCTCGGAGGCGTGCCCCTGATCCTCGAGAGCCTGGTTCCTTTCGACCGCGAGATATCGGTGATATCGGTTCGCGGTCGCGGCGGCGAGTTCAGCACCTATGCCCTGACCGAGAATTTCCACGAGCACTCGATCCTCTCCGCGAGTCTTTCGCCGGCGCCGCGCTCCGAGGAAATCGAGGACACCGCGATCACGTTCGCGCGGCGTCTGGCCGAGGATCTGGACTACGTCGGCGTGTTCGCCCTCGAACTCTTCGAGCACGAGGGGAACCTGCTGGTCAACGAAATGGCCCCGCGCGTCCACAACTCGGGGCACTGGACCATCGAGGGCGCGATCACCAGCCAGTTCGAGAACCACCTGCGCGCCGTCCTGGGACTTCCTCTGGGCTCCACCCAGGCGCTCGGGACCTCGGTGATGCTCAACTGGATCAGTGAGGTCCCGGACGCATTACCGCTCCTCGCCGAACCCCTGGGCCACTGGCACGACTACGGCAAGACCTCGCGTCCCGGCCGCAAGGTCGGTCACGCCACCCTAAACGGATCGGCGTCCGAAGTGTCCGATGCGCTGAAACGGCTCTCCGCCGGCATGAAACGACCAAGCCAGATCGACCCGGTCGTGGCCGTGCTCGCTCCGCAGCTTCAGTAACGTCGAACGGCGACGGCCTACTCGTGGGTCGCCTCGGCCATACGCGCCGAGATGGCCTTGGGAGCCATGAGTCCGGCGAACAGGCCAACGCCGCGGCGCTGTCGCTCGTCGTTCCAGGAGGTGATGTCGTCGAACACGCTGTAGGCCGCGGGGACGACAAAGATGGTGATGACGGTGGAGACCATCATGCCACCGACCAGACCAATGGCCATCGAACGCTGGGTTTCGGCCCCGGCGCCGATGGCCAACGCCGCCGGCGATGCCCCGGCGATCGTGGCGATCGACGTCATAAGGATGGGCCGGAGGCGAATCGGGCAAGCCTCGAGCAGAGCTTCATGACGTTCGACGCCTCGTTCCCGGATCTGGTTCGTGAAATCCACCAGCATGATCGAGTTCTTCTTGGCGATACCCATGAGAAGAATGAGTCCGAGCACGCTGTAGACGTTCAGCGACTGACCAGCGAAGTAGAGCATCATCAGCGCGCCGCTCACGCTGAAGGGAAGGGCCATCAGGATCACGATGGGCTGGGTAAAGGAATTGAACTGCGCGGCCAGTACCATGTAGGCGACAACGATGCCCATGAAGAATGCGAAGCCGAGTGATTCAAAGCTCTCGGAGAACGCCTGGCTCGACCCCGTGGGAAGGGCTCGATAGCCGTCGGGCAGAATTTGACGGGCGGTGGCGAGAGCGCCATCGATGGACTCGCCCTGCGACAACCCCTCGCCGATGTTCCCGGAGATCTTGATGGCGCGCTCGCGGTCGAGGCGGGTGATGGCCTGAAGCGAGGGCGCCTGCTCGATCCTGACGACGTCGCCCAAAGGGATGAGGGCTCCCGTGCGGGTTCTGACCAGAAGCCTTGCGATGTCTTCCGGCTTTTCGCGTTGCTGAGCCAGGAGGCGAACGCGGATATCGAACCGCCGGCCGCCATCCTTGAAGCGGCCCGCACGCGCTCCGCCTATGGCCGCGTTGACGGTCTCCCCGATGGCGTTCATGGAGATGCCCAGGTCCGCGGCCTTGTTCCGATCCGGGATCACCTGCACTTCGGGCATTCCGACCTGATAGTCGCTGTCCACATCGGCGACCAGGCCGTTGGTCCGCAGCGCCTCCATGATCTCCCCGGACTTCTCCGCCAGAACGTCCCAGTCGCTGCCCCGAATCGTGAACTCCACCGGAGAACCGCGGCCTCCGGTGAAGCTCTGCTGTGAGTTCTCCCGCAACGCGATTCTGGCGCCGGGAATCTTCGAAAGGTCGCGGCGCATCTCGGCCATGACTTCCTTCTGAGTCAGCTTTCGACCCAGTTTCGGGTCGATGGGGCGGGCCTTCAGATCCTTCATCGAGACCATGGCCGACCCCGACGAGACGCCGGTACTGCCGAATCCTCCGGGCCCGCCGTAGTACCGCTCGATCTCCGGGCGCGAGGCAAGGTAGGACTCGACCTGCAGCGCCATCTTGTTGGTCACATCGAGGCTGCTGCCGATGGGCAGGTTGTAGCTCAGACGGAACCGGCCCGTGTCCTGTTCCGGCACAAACTCCTGCGGCAACAGCTTGATCAAGGACAGGGAGGCCACGAAGAGCACAAGCGACCCGGCAATGACCATGGCGCGGTGGTGGAGCACCGGACCGAGGACCTTGAAGTAGCCGGCGGCCAGCCGGTCGAAGGTGCGATCCACCATCGCGCCGAGCCACCCTCGCTTCTCGCCCACCTGCAGAAAACGCGAACACCGCATGGGGGTGAGGGTGATCGCTTCGAGCAGGGAGAGCAGGACGGCCACGGAAATGGTCACCCCGAACTGGAAGAAGAACTTGCCGATGAGGCCTTTCATGAAGGCGACGGGCAGGAAGATGGCCACGATGGCGGCGGTGGTGGCGGTGGCGGCG
>JAENWE010000479.1 GCA_016650185.1 Vicinamibacteria bacterium
CCCGTGGCTGTTCTGGACCTTCTGGGGCATGACCAGCCTGCTGGCCGGGACATTCGTTCTGGGTGGAGCGCATACCCTGCTCTGGCTGCCGCGGGCCTTTGAGATGCGGCGGGAGCTGAAGGCCGAGGAGGAAGCGGAGGAACGCGAGTCCGCAGCGGCGGAAGATGCCCTGGTCGAGCGGCGAAAGGCGGCCGTGGTTCCGACTCCTGCGGTTGAGGAGCCGGTCGAGGCGCCCGCAGGGGACGTCGTGAAGAACGAGGAAGCGTCGAACGACGACGAAACCGAGAAGGACGAGGGGAGCCTTTAGCCATGGAGAGCAGCAGGACGAGGCACGCGCTTCAGTACCAGCGCTTCACCCGGCTGGACCGGGCGCTCCACATCGGGATGATCGTGAGCTTCATCAGCCTGGCCCTCACCGGCATGACGCTTAAGTTCTCCTACACTGGCTGGGCCGCCTTCATGGCCCGCCGGCTGGGAGGCTATGAGGGGGCGGGCTTCATCCACCGATCCGCCGCGATCCTGATGTTCGGCCTGTTCGTCGTCCATCTGTGGGACCTGAACCGAAAGCGAATCAGGGAGCACGGCGGGTCGATCCTGAAACTAATCTTCGGCCCCGGCTCGATGCTCTTCGACAAGAGAGACCTTCTCGAACTCATCGGAACGCTCAAGTGGTTCGTGGGGGCGGGCCCCCGGCCGCGCTACGGGCGCTGGACCTACTGGGAGAAGTTCGACTACTTCGCCGTCTTCTGGGGGATTTTCATCATCGGCTCGACCGGGCTCATGTTGTGGTTCCCGGTCCTGTTCACCACGGTCCTCCCCGGCTGGCTCATCAACGTCGCGACCATCATTCATTCCGACGAGGCGCTGCTCGCCACCGGCTTCATCTTCACCGTGCACTTCTTCAATACCCATCTGAGGCCCGAGAAATTCCCGATGGACACCGTTGTGTTCACGGGGCGGATGTCGGTGGCGGAGTTTAGGAGAGACAAGCCGGCGGAATACGACGCGCTGGTGGCTTCGGGAAAGCTCGAGGAGAACCTGGTCGAGCCGTACCAGCCGGTGGTCATCCGGACGATCCGGGCCTTCGCCTGGACTGCTCTCACGATCGGCACGCTGATCGTGCTCTGGATCGTCTACGCGATGGTGTTCGCCTATCGATAGCAAGACGCCGGTCCGGAAAACCGGAACGCCAGCCGCCGTCTTTCGGCGCGCGTTGTCCTCACATCACCTCGTGGCACAGGTCGCAGTCCTGGCGAATGACCTTCCCGTCCTTCGAGGTATGGGCGTCGTCGTGGCAGCGGAAACAGCCCGGGAACTCCATATGGCCCCGGTTGTCAGGATGAAAGCCCCAGGTCACTTTCATGGCCGGGAAGACATTCCGGTTGTAGAGATCTCTTATGCTCGCGATGGTCTGGGTGATGTCGGCCTGCCGAATGGTCCAGGTCGACGGATACTGCTTCTTGTAGAATTCGGTCAGGGCCCGCTCGATCGCCGTCCCCGCCTCCTCCTGACTCGCATAGTCGACCTTGAGCGCCGCCACCGCCTCCCGCTTCAGGAAGGGCAGATCCTTGGGGGCGCCGCCGCTGGCGAGAACGGAATTGACTCCACGTTCCACCGACCTCGCAAAGATGTGGCTCGGGCGGTTGTGACAGTCGATGCAATCCATGCGCCGCCGCTCCGGGGCCTTGGCCAGGTCGGCGTCGGTGACACCTTCGGCGCGATACTCAACCACGCCTCCATCCGGGGTGGTCTGACGGACCCACGCGATATTCTGCCGCTTATCGTCGAGAGCCACATACTCGATGGCGTTTTCGTCGGCCACGTGCCAGTGGATGCCCGCGGTGTTGCCGCCGCCATCTCGCCCGCCGATGCGCAGGCGCAGGGTCGTGACGCTCTCGGTATTGCCCTCGTCCTCCGCATAGTCGTAGATCGTTTCCACCTTGTCGCCGTGAAATTTGGCGGGCCAGTGGCAATTTTCACAGGTGTCGCCGGCCGGACGCAGATTGTGCACCGGAGAGCCGATGGGACGGCTGTAGGTGCCGCGCAACACCGCCAGCACCTGGCGCGCCCCCGAAATCTTCGCCTTGACGAACCAGCCCGCTCCCTCCCCGATGTGGCAGTCCACGCATCTCACCCGGGCGTGAGGTCCGTGCTGGTAGGCGGTGTACTCCGGCTGCATTACGGTATGGCAGGTGGCGCCGCAGAAGACCACGGAGTCCGAGACTTCCACCGCCTTGTAGCCGGCCACGGAGACGATGAGCACGTTGACCGGGGTGAGAACCAGGATGGCGAAGGCGATGATGCGGACGCGCCGCGCGTTGAGATCGATTCGGGGCCACCACTTCAGGGACGGCGCCAGTCCCTTCTGCAGGCGCCGCCGCTCACGCCACATCCCGAGTGGGATGATGAGCAAGCCGGCCACGAACAACCCGGGAATGAGGATGACGAAGACGATCCCGAGGTAATGATTGGTCTGGACCCCCATCATGTCCAGGGCCATGAACGCGACGAACAGAAGGGCCGAGATCGTGGTCAGGATGGCGCCCGCGATCGTGATCGGGTTCCGGAAGATGCTGATGGGAGGCTCGATATGGGGGTCGTTCAAAGGTATGGCCCTGCTCTCGAAATTGGGAAGGAAGGTCGCGTGCGAACGCTCGCCCTTAGTTTAGCGGATTGAGGGAGTTGTGAAGGCGGTTACGCGCCAGGGTCTCGGGACGAGCCCTCGGGGCCTTTCGGTGGCGGCGGCTGGGCTTCAGAGTCACCCTTCGGCGCATCGGCTTCCGGGGCCGGGGACGCTTCTTCGAGCAGCCGGCGGTAGTAGCTCGGACGCGTGTGACGCACATGCTCCGCGGACGCGTTGCCCGTGAGCCAGGCCAGATCCATCGGATACACCTCGGGGTCGAAGATGACCATGTAGAAATGCCAGATCAGGATGGAGAAGGTGGCGAGAATCGCTTCGTAAAAGTGAACCGCGGTGGAAGCATCGCTGACCCAGGTGGGGAAGTAGGTCAGCGAGA
>JAENWE010000480.1 GCA_016650185.1 Vicinamibacteria bacterium
ATGACAGCGTCGCGATCGGTGACGAGGCCCACCACTCGGCTCCGGTCGTCCACCACGGGAACACAGCCACAGCCCCGATCCTTCATGGTCCGGACCGCAGACTCCAGCGTGTCGGTAGCCTCGCAGATGATCACATCCTCGATCAGGACGGCCGCGGGATGGCCTATCTCAACCGAACGACGCGAATCCCGGGCCCGCTGGCGCCGTCGGAAGAACTCAGGTACATGAGGCGCACGCCGTCGGCTCGAACGATCACGTTCGGGTTGCCCCCCGGGATTCCGGTGAGCGTCGAGGTTCGGAACTCCAGGCCGTCGGCTGACGTGGAGGCGTAAAGCCCGTTCGCTCCCTGGAACGAACTCCCTGAAGCGACCTGGACGAAGTACCAGGCGGTCACGGATCCGTCCGCATTCGCGATGACAAAGGGATCGGTCGCATTCTGGTCGAGGTAGGGCGCGCCGGGCCCGATTCGGACACCCGGGTCCATCGTCCACGTGAGTTGATCGGAGCTCGTGGCGCTCTTCATGACCGTCGCCGGATCGGACGGAGTGTCCCGCAGGTCGCTGAAGTACATGCGATGGCCGCGGCCCGCCAGGGGAACGACGCTGCCGGTCGTGGTTCCGCGCAAGCCCGCCTGCGCCGCGGTGATTCGCAGCCCCGGCTCCTGCCGCCAGAGCACGTGATCGGCGCTCGTGGCCGAAGCGATGCCGCGGTCCTGCAGATAGAACATGCGAAGCCCCGAGGCGATGGGGACGACTCTAGGTTCGCCCCAGGCGATCCCCATTGTGTTCGTCGCGGCGTCGGGAATCAGCATGGACGCCCCCTCGACACGGAAAGCGATCCCCTCCGTGTCAGTGGAGACGGCCCTCCACACTCCCTGACCCTCGACATAGACAAACAGCCGTATCCGGCCATCCGGGAGGAGGACCCCGGTTGGATCGCCGATGATGGACTCGCTCGGCCGGCCGAAGTCGGTGGGTGTGAGCACTCGGCCCAAGTCCACAAACCCGCTCGCGCCGACCGGCGATGCCGTCGGCGACTGGATCGCTCCGGGCGTCGGCTGTGGGGCGCCCCCGCAGGCCATCAGACCAACCGACATCCACACGACGGCCAGAACGCCCCTGGCCAAGGATCTTGCGCCGCGCGGGCTGTGGAAAATGAGCATGGCTGACCGGCCAAGTGACGGTAACTGATTTGCGGCCAATTCCCAAAGGGGCGTACCGGGGATTTCTACCATGATGACCGGTCGGGAGCCGAGGTGTGAGAATCGACCTGAGTCCGTCCACGGTAAAGGCCCCGCGAAACCAGTCGATCGCGTGGGCAGCTACTTCGCGGGCCAGTGGTCTGCGGAATTCCGTTGCGTCGGTTTCAGGACGGAGCATTGCGGCGGCGCACTGGGCGGTCGCGGAGGCGACACGCCTTTGACCCCGGCTTCCGCCGGGGGTGACGGTAGTGAGGTGTCCCCGAGAACTAACAGTCCCCTCGACGGGCTCAGGGATCGTGCGGCCATTCCACTCTGTTCAGGATGTGGTTCGGCCGCGGTTTCCGCGGAGCCCCTTTCGAAACCGGCGTCGAGACGGCCCGTGCGCCCTCGTGTTACGCTTCGTCAACTGCTTCCCACTCGGTGTCCCTCAAGGACCCGGGCCGAGTTTTTCTTCTGGAGGAATTGCCCATGATGTCTCGTGTGTTGCGCTTCATCCGTCTGCCCCTGCTGCTTCTGGTGATCTACGCCGTTGGCCGTTTCGCCCTCGGCGCGAACGGCGTCCCCTACGCCCCGCGTGGGAACGCGATGTTCTCGATCGTCGGCCTCACCGCCATCAGTTGCGTCTACTTCGGCGCTTTGTCCCGGCGCGTCGGTGGGTTCGGCTGGGGAGGCACCGCCCTCGTGGGCTACAGCATCGGGCTCTTCGGCCAGATCCTTATCTTCCTCGCCACCTGGCTGAGCTATGCCGCCGGCATTGAGACTTCCTACTTCCGACACTGGGACGCTCTCAACGTTCCGGAAGGAACGGTGGTGCCGATGGGGACGGCCATGATGGCACGCGTGGGAGGCCTGGTGATCGGCCCCATTCTTACCGCGGTCATTCCGGCATTGATTGGACGGCTGTTGAGCGCGCTGGCGCCCGAACCAGCGAGCAGCTAGCCTCCTTCGCATTCTTCGACAGGGCCGAGCGTTGGAACAGCATGCCGCCGACCTTCTTCCTGAGGGTCCGGACATCCCACCGTTCGATCCGGCACATCTCGTCGTAGAAGTCGCGGGCAAGAGGGTCTTTGATGGGGAGTAGGTCCAGAAAGTGGCTCCAACTCAATTGTGTCGACAGCGTCGACACCACCCAACCGTCCGGGCGAGGTCCGACCCGCGGAGTTTCGAGCAACCCCTGACCTACAATCCCGCAATGCCGTCCCCCTCCCGCGGCCTCCACGAATCCCTCATCACCGAGGCCCTGGAAGTCAACCTGCAGCAGCTCGGCGACCGCCTGCACTTCCGCCGCCGCCCCTGCATGAAGCCGAAGCCGCCGACCGCGTCGACGTGGTGATGGCCTTCATCCGCCGCAGCGGCATCCGGCCGATGATGGCCCCACCACTCCAACGTCATCGCGAAGGACCCGTCCGGCGCCGCAGGCTTGGTAGTGCGAACCCGCCTGGTCCCAAGAGGGAGC
>JAENWE010000481.1 GCA_016650185.1 Vicinamibacteria bacterium
CATCGGCTTGGGCTCGACGTGGCCGAACTCGCGGTAGTTGCCGCCCATGGCCAGCAACTTCGCGCGTGGCACCGGCGCCTTGAGCGTCACGGCCGCCAGCGGCTGCGCGGGCCCCTCGGCAGCCAGGCGCGCCAGCTCCGGCTTGAGCTCTTCGTAGCGCGTGATCAGCGCCTGCATGGCGTCGTGCCCGCCGAGGGGCCGCACCAGGGCGCTCACGTCGACGACGCCGCGCTCGGTCAGCAGGCCGGGCCTGCCCTCGTTGAAGATCACCAGCTTGATTGCCCTTCCTCCCTTGCTTTCCTGGGGCACTGCGGCTGTCTGGGTGCCTGCAGTCTCGGAGCCGGTCGGAGGCGCCGGCGAACCGTAACTCATAAGGGCCGCAGTCGCCAGCGATAGAGCCGCAAAGGAAACTGTGAGCGACCTTCTTCTTGATGTCATTGTGACTCTCCTTCTCATGTCTTCGCGTTGGCCGGACGCAGGTGAGGCCTGATGTAGTTTCCGCCGCTGATGTGCAGGGCAGAGTGAGGGTAGGCGAAACGATCGCGGTTTGCCAGTCAATCTACACGACCGCGGGAGGTCGTGGGCGAGCCGGGGGGGCACTTCGGCCGCCCGTAGGCGGAGCGTGAGCGAAACGAGAGCGGTGTGCCAGGGCCGGATTCTGCTGATGCGTCTCCACGAAGCGGTCAACGCGGCGTGGGAGATTGCCGGCGTCGATCATTTCGATCTCGCATGAAACAGATTCTGGCCGTCGAAGAAGGCGACGGCGCGCTTCACCGGGGGTTCGGAGGCCAAATCAGAGCCCCACAAAAAAATAACCCCGCCCGAGGCCGTGAGGCGTGTCGAGCGGGGAGCAGATGGCAAATCGTACCACGCCGGTTCGCACGAACCCTTGGGCGATGGAGCTGGCGTTTGGCACGGCGCGAGCATCCAACAGGTCCCCGCCAAATCGGGTCCCGTTGGGACTCGGGTGTCCGAAAAAGGCGCGACCCAGCATCATGTGTCGAATCGGGACCATTTTGTTGAGGTCAACAAAATGGTAGGGACCCTCAGGTCATTGAGGGCGCGGAAGCTCGACCGCCTCGCCCAGGACATGGGAGCAAACCCAGTCGCGGCAAACCTCCTCCTGGCCAGGCCCCCAAAACTCCGCTCCGGCCCCTTCGAGCAACTCACCACCGAGACCGAGGTTCAGTTAGCGGTGCGCGCAGTCCGCGACATGGACGACGGCGTCCTCGCGATCCAGGGCCCGCCCGGCGCCGGCAAGACGTTCACCGGCGCCACGATCATCCGCGACCTCGTCCCTTATCCTGAACCTCCTCAAGGCAGTCCTGGACCTGACCCCGCACGACCCCATCGCCGTAGCCCACAAAGGCGACGAAGACCAGATGGACGGTTCCCATCCGATGATCACGCCCCTCTCCACCAACGAAGCCGCGCTCCGGGCCCTGCAGACCCGCACCGCCAACGTAGTCGGCGGCACGGTGTGGATGTGGGCCCGCGAAGACTTCGCCAGATCCATCGACGTCCTCTTCATCGACGAGGCAGCCCAGATGTCCCTGGCCAACGCCCTCGCCGCCTCACACGCGGCGACCCGCGTAGTCCTCCTGGGCGACCCTCAGCAACTCGAACAGCCGAAGAAAGGCTCTCATCCGGAAGGCGTCGACGCCTCGGCCCTCGGCCACATGCTCGGCGATCACCTCACCATCCCCAAAGACCGCGGCATCTTCCTCCCCATCACCTGGCGTCTGTCGCCCAGCATCGCCAACTTCACCTCCGACCTCTTCTACGAATCCCTCCCAACCTCCAAGCCTGGCCTCGAAAACCAGATCCTCACCGGCGCCGGCGATCTAGATGGCAGCGGCCTTCACCTCCTCGAAGTCCCCCACGAAGGCAACCGCAACTCGTCAGAGGAAGAGATCGAAGCAATCGCAGCCCTGGCCGGGGCCCGATCAAGCGGCCGGGGGGTGCTTCTTCAGCCAATCCTGCAGGGCGACATCCACACGCGTCTGCCAGCCGTCGCCGGTCGCGCGAAACCTCTGAACGACCGTGCGCGACAGCCGAATCGTGATGCGCTCCTTGGTTGGAGACTTTTGCCGCCCACGGATCCCGACCTTGCGCTTCAGCGATTCCGGCAGGACCTTCCGCGCCGGGGCAAACGCGCGGAGATCATCAGCGGTCAGTTCCCGGACCTCGTCTTTGGCGTCAATCAGCGGCTTTCCTCTTGCCATATCGGCTCACCTCGCGTGGGTTGGCTTTGCGGAAACTGATGACGCGAATCCCGTCCGGCGTCTCGGCAAAGCAAAGAACATGCAGCCGACCTCCGCGCAGGCCCATAGCGACATAGCGCCTTTCGCCGTAGTCCCGC
>JAENWE010000482.1 GCA_016650185.1 Vicinamibacteria bacterium
CAGGCGAGCGCGCTTTTATGCCGATCGCACCTTGGACAGGCGATAGCCCACGGCCAGAAGGGCGAGCCATGGACCTCCGGCCAGCAAGGTTGACCTCAGCCCAGGCGCCCACCACGTGGAGAAAAGAATCGCCGCCACCAGGGCGGCTCCCACCCAAGACCCAAAGGGTACGACGGGCGCGGAATAGGCGATGTGGGTCACGAAGATCATGAGCCAGACGAACAGGGCGCCGAAAAGCGCCACCCCAAAGAACCACACGTAGGCCGAGTCAGGCCAGAAAGCCCGAACGAGCACTGCGGCGCCCAGGCCGAGGCCCGAAACAAGGAGCGCATTCACGGGCGCCCCGCGCGGTGTCACTACGCCAAGGGCCGGGGACACGAAACCGGCTCTGGCCAGAGAGAACAGGGTTCGGGCGATCAGGTAGAGGTTGGCGTTCGAACTTGAAAGCGCGGCGCTCAAGACCACGAAGTTCATCACGCCCGCCGCCCCGGGGATGCCCAGGCCCGACATCACGCGCACAAAAGGACTCTCGCCCACCCCCAGTTGATTCCACGGAGTCAGGGCGGTCAGCAGCACGATGGTCACGATGTAGATCGCCGACAAGCCGAACACCATGCGTCGCATGGCTCGGGGAATAGTCTCGGCGGGATCGGACGCCTCGCCGGAAGTCACGCCCACTATCTCGACCCCGATAAACGAGTAGATCGCGAAGCAGCAGCCGAGCCACACCCCACTGATCCCGAAGGGCGCGAATCCCTGGTGCTCCGTGAGGTTTCGCAGCCCGATGGCTGGCTCACCGGTCAGGCCGAACACCACCAGGATGGCGAGTCCGGCAAAGATGATCAGAGCGACGACCTTGATCATGACCAGCCAGTACTCGAGCGTGCCCAATCGGCCGACCGCCAAGGTGTTGAGGTACAAGAGCAAAGCCGAGAAAGCGAGGACCCACACGGCGCCGGGCACGCCAGGAAACCAGTAACCCATGTAAATCGACGAGGCGACCAGTTGTGCTCCGGTAGCGATCACCTGCATGAGCCAATAGCTGACCCGGACCGCATAGCCGGCGAAAGGCGAGAGGTACAAGGCCGCGTAGACGCCGAACGCCCCTGCGGTGGGATGAGCCACCGCCATCTCAGTCAAAGCGCGGCCGAGGAGCAGGGAAAGGACGGCCACGATCACGTAGGAGACGACCACCGCAGGCCCGGCCACATTGACCGACAATCCGCTGGCCAGAAACAGCCCCGTCCCGATCGCGCCGCCAAGGGCCATGGTGGTCTGCTGGGCCGACGACAGCTGTCGGGCGAGCCCCTGTTCTTTGCGAAGTTCGGGAGGCTGATCGTCGAGCATCACGCCACAGACTCCGGTACGGCGCGGGCTTCATCCACGGGCTGCCTCCTTGGGGAGGGCGGAGTGTAGCAGCGGCCTCTCAGGCCGGAAGGGCCGAGGGTGGTTCATCGAACGAATGCTCCCACGCTTGAGGATAGGCATGACCGCCTCCCGCCGGCCCGCGCGCAGCATGGCTGGATGATGTGGGTGGGTCGGGGCGTGGATCCTGGGGAGGCGCGTACACTGTGCGCGTGGACAGCCCATGCCGACGCTAGGAGCCCTCCTGGTGGCATCCCTGGTGAGCTATCTGGTGGGGGACCTCATCTCGGGCTTCGCCGGACTGGCCACACAGCTTGTGGTGGGCACCGCGGTCTTCTACGTCGTCTATTTCCCCCTGCGGAACTGGCTTCGGGAAATGCGCGACGGCTAGCCAGGACTATTCATGAGGCCTATCTCAGGTCAAGGCGCAGTCTTTAACACGCGACAACCTGATCGATTCCGCCCCTCGTCTTGCCGCGGGCCGCGTTATCCTCCGCAAATCACCCAATGAAGTTGAGCCTCCGCCTCTCTGCTTCCGCCATGCTGACCACTTTTGCCGGTTGCGCCATCACCGTAGTCCCGACCCAACGCTACACGGGCGAGCGGGCGCTTCGGGCCTACATGGTCGACCTCCGAAAGCCCAGTTCGAATCTCCAGAAGGCCCGCGTGGCGAACGCCTCGATGCTCATGACCTACGATCGAAAGCGCGTGGTCTCGCGGGCAGGCAGGATCTCCGCGGAGGCCGAGCGCGCCCTCGACCAGGCCCTGGCACTCCACCTCGGGCTCGCTTCCCCCTGACGGGGCAGGTCTCCGCTGATGGCGGACCAGGGTTTCCGCAGAAAGACCACTTTCGAAGCACGGTGGGGGTGCGACGACCGACGCCGCGAAGCTCACGCCGGAGCGGACCTCGCAACGCTGGCCGCACTCCCTGCCGGGCTGGCAAGAGCGTCAAGACCAACCGGGCCGGGCCAGTCTTGACGAGTCAACCCCGCTTGGTTTACCTACGCTCACAAACCACGGGCCAGAAACCGCCCCGTCCCGATCGCGCCGCGAAGGGCCATCGTGGTCTGCTGGGCCGACGACAGCTGTTCGGGCGAGCCCCCGCTCTTTGCGAAGGTCGGGAGGCTGATCGTCGAGCATCACGCCACAGACTTCGGTACGGCGCGGGCTTCATCCACGGGCTGCCTCCTTGGGGAGGGCGGAGTGGGGCAGCGCCCTCTCAGTCCGGAATGGGCCGAGGGTTGTTCATCGAGCGAATGCTCCCGCGCTTGAGGGCTGGCATGAGCGCCTCCCGCCGGCCTGCGAGTTCCGAGGGGCCCGGAAACTCGCAGCTAGAGAAGCGAGGCCGCCTGCTATTTTCGCCGAAATTGGCTGACCAGGCGGCGCAACCAGCCGGGCTTCTTCGCGACGTCCGGAGGTGGAGCCGGTTTCGGCTGCGACCGACGAGGCGGTGCAGCCGAATTCGGTCGGGGGCCCTGGGCCGGGCGGTCCGGTTTGCGTCGGCCCTCCCCTTCGCGAAGTGGGGCGAGACCGCTCGACGGTGGCCTTATCCGTTCCTCAGGCTTTACCTGAGGGCGAACCGCAGGGGGGGTTGGCCACGGGGATCGTTAGTTCCTGCGGCGCTGCCTCGGTCTGAACCGGGACGTCCGAGTCGAGTTGTCCTTCCTGTTCGTGAATCGGGGCCGGGCCGTTCGACGACGACGCTTCGTCCGAGGTCCCTTCGAGGCCGAAGACCTGGCCGACCGGTGGGTCAGGCGGTTTGTCCACGGTCTCCTTGTTCCGCGATGGCCTCCTGATCACCCCCGTGTTCCAGAGATTGACGAGCGCACCGAGCCCGCCGGTGTTGCGCGCGGACGCGTGATCGGGCGAGTCGGGGGGGGCCGTGCCTCTTTGCCGAGCTTTCTCGTGTTCGGATGCGGCCACGCCGGCCCTCCGCTCTTCAGGCCTTGCCTCAGGGCGAACGGTAAGGCTCTGGGGTTTGCGCGCTGGGATCGCGAGCTCCCGTGGCGACGGCCCTGGCTGCGCCGGGGCGGGGAGGTCCGAGTTGGTTTGTGGTTCAACTTCTTGCCTCGGGGCCGGGCCGCTCAACGGCGACGCTTCGTCCTCGATCACCTCGAGGCCGAAGACCAGGCCGACCCGCGGCTCAGGCGGTTTCTCCTGGATCTCCTTGTTCCGCTTCGGCCTCTTGATAACCGCCGTGTTCCAAAGGTTCACCAGCGCACTGAGCCCGCCGGTGTTGCGCTCAGACCCACCCCGCGCGCCGCCGAGAGCCGCGCTCCTGGACAGGGCCTTCCCCGCTTCGAGTGAGGGCCCACCCTTCGGGGCCTCTTGCCGGCTTCCCTCGGTGCGTGCGGGCGTTGCTTCGGCCTGATCGCGAGCGGGCGCGGCTTGGACCTGATCGCGAGCGGGCGTGGCTTGGGCCTGATCGCGTTCGTGCAGGGCGGCCCGCTCGTCCTGGGCGGCCGCCAGTTCCTGATCGGAATCCCGCTTTCGACTCTGCAGGTCGATGCGCGCATGGTCGGCGACGGCCTCGCGGGCTTCCAACCGGGCAATCTGCGCCACCAGATCAACTCGCGCCGCCCCCCAGGCTTCGGCTTGCTTCGCTTCCCTCTCGGCCGCCGCTCCCGCCTCCGTCTTCAGTCGTTCCACGAGGCGCCCCTGCTCTTCAAGTTGGGCGCGATGGGCCTCCTCGCGGCGCGCGACCTCGGCCTGGACTCGATCACGGTCCTTCTCGAGCTCCGAACGCCTGGTGTCCTGGTCGTCACGCTCGGCCTTCGCCGACGCGAGCGCTCGCTCGGCCTCCTCCTTCTGGGCCAGCAATTCTTTTCGGGCCTGGTCCGCGAGCGCCGAGTCCGCCTCGAGGCGGGCGATTCGCTCACCGAGGGAAGCCGGCACCGCTGCCTGGCTCTTCACCAGCTCAGCCACGGCCTTCGTGTAACCCTGCTCGGCCTCGGCCAGTTTCTGGGACGCCGCCTTGGCCTCGGTCCGGGCCTGTTCCAGCGCGAGCTCGGTCGTTATTCTCTCCGTCCTGAATTCGGTGAACGTCTTCTCGGCGAGACCGGCCTCCGCTTTCAAGAGGCTGAGCTTCTCCGAGAGACCGGCCCGCTCCCGCTCCCACTGTTCAGTCAATCGCGTCTCGCGTTCCTTGAGGGCAGCCGCATCGGCTTC
Organism: Vicinamibacteria bacterium; assembly: GCA_016650185.1. GTDB lineage: Bacteria > Acidobacteriota > Vicinamibacteria > Fen-336 > JAGNNV01 > JAGNNV01. Next base: position 4,534 of record JAENWE010000482.1, read on the forward strand.
GAGCCGGGTTGCGCGCTGAACCTGTTCGGCAAGAGCAGCACGTTGCTCCGCCGTGCGCTTTGCGCCATCTTTCAGAGCCTCGCCGAGTTCCGCATCGAGATCCGCCAGCTTCCGGGCCAGGGCCTGTTTCTCGGCCGCGCTCGATGCGAGGGCCTGGTCGGCCTCCATCTTCTGTCTCAGCGCTTCGTCCCGCGCCTTGCCGGATTCCGCCGCGGCCAGACGGATCTTTTCCGAAAGACCGGCCCGCTCGCGCTCCCACTCCTCGGTCAGTCGCGTTTCGCGTTCCTTGAGGGCAACCCCCTCTGCTTCGACCCGTTCCGCGCGTGCGCGCTGCTCAGCGCCCGCCGAGCGCTGCGTCTGGTCGAGCCGGGCCGCATCCAAAAACGCCTGTTCTCGGTCCCGGGCTAGCGCGGAGAGCTCGTTGACCAAGGAGTCTCTCTCCGCCTCCAGCCCCGCGATCCGCTGGGACATGCCCTGTGACACTTCCCGTTCGCGCGCATGGGCCGCGTCGCGCGTGGTCAGCGCCGCGACCTCCTTTTCGAGCCGAACCGCGCGCTGAACCTGTTCAGCGAGGACGGCCCGTTGCTCCGCCGTGCGCTTTGCGGCATCGGCCAGAGCCTCGCCCAGCTCCGCGTCGAGATCCGCCAGCTTGAGGGCTAGGGCCTGTTTCTCGGCCTCGCTCGAGGCGAGCGCCAGTTCGGCCTCCGCCTTCTGTTTCAGCAGACCGTCCCTTGTGCGGGCGAACTCCGCCGCGTCTTTCTCCAACCTGGCAACCTGGGCGGACAAGAAGACCCCCGATGCGGCGGCCCTTTCGAACTGCTCCACCTGCTGCCGGAGTTCACTCCGGACCCTGCTCTCCGCCTCTTCGTGGCGAGCGGCGTCCGCCACGGCCAGGTCGTGCTCCCTTTCGGTTCGCGCGAGTTTCTGAGCAAGGGCGTCTCTCTCCGCCTCCATCGACACCCGGGCCTGTTCGGATTCGCTGTGCCTGAGGATTTCGGTCCGCGCGCTGGTCAGAACGGCCGCGGCTTTCTCGGCCTCCTTCTCCGCTTCACGGAAGCGCGTCTCCCACTGATCTATGGTCCGTTGCCTCTCCTCGACCTTCTTCCTGCTTTCCGAAAGAAGAAGGGCGTCCCGTTCCGCCCGGGAAGCCGCGTCGCTCTCGGCCGCTTGGAGCCGGCGCTGCCGCTCCTCGGCGAGCGAGCGCTGTTCATCGAGCCCGGATCGAAGCGATGAGGCGCTCTCCTCCGCCGCCCGCAAGGCTTCAGCGTGACGCGCCTCGGCCTCTTCAAGCCGGGCGCGCCACCGGTCGTCTCCCGGGGGTGCGGGAGCCAACTTCGAACTATCCAGCCGCTCAGACGAATCGCCCTCGACGGACGGAAGGCGCCTTGTCCACGGGAAGGCCAGGGCGAGGGCTGTTCTTGGGGCTTTGGACTTCTCACCCCCCTGCGCCGTGGCCCGCTCCACCAGGCTCAGCAGGGCGGGCTCGTCGTGCGCGAGGCCGCGCGGCCAGGCGTCGAGGACATAATCCTGCGCCTCGGGACCGGGAAGGCACAGTTGCTGAACGCGCGCGGCCTTGGCGCGGTCACCGGTCAGGAGAGCGGTCAAGCGAGCCCCCGCGAAGGCCGGTTCCGCATCCAGATCGACGATGGTGAACATGGCGGGGGACGTGCCCCAGCGCGCGAGCGGGAACAGGCTGCCCATGCACAACTCGACGGTCGGAATCCCCGAGGCGGCGCACGTGGATAACCAGTCCGTCGGAGAGAGCGTCCCATCCCCATGGGTGGCGACCCCCCAGACCTGGTCGAGGCTCCACCCCTCGGTGCGCAGAACAGTCTCCAGCACCTCATCGATGTCAGAAGGGTTCACCTTCACGGGGGCGGCGCCGGTGACGAGGCCAATGTTCGAGATGAAGGCGGGCGCGTTCTCCTGCACGAGCAGGCGCTTCGGCCGTCCCTTTCCCGTGATCAGCGCCGAGAGCAACGCTACGCTGGGGGAGGGCAGCCAGACGCAAGACTCGCGATCGAGAAACGAGGCGAACCGTCGCGCGGAGGGTGTGAGCGTTAGATCAGCCAATGTGAGAGCCTGCTGGGGCTTGGCGAAGATCTTAGCCGGGGGTTCGGAAGGGGCGCTGAAATCTTTGTCTTGATCGATCGGGGAAGGCTGAGCATACAGCGGCCCAAGGGGACTCCCGGCGAGCCCCTGTGCGTGCCGGCATCTCGGCGCAGGTCGAGGCCTTCGAGCGGCGATTCGACGAGGGATACCGAATCGACCGGGGCGCGCTTCGAGCCCGAATCACCGCCAGGACGAAGCTCATCATCATCACGAGTCCGCACAATCGCAGCGGGATGGCGACGGACCGGGAGACGCTGGTCACGTTGCAGGCCATGGCCGAAGACGCTGATGTGCATGTGTTGGTGGATGAGGTCTATCTCGATGTCACGAACCTGCTCCACAACCCGCCTTCAGGCGAAACGCCGCGGGCCCCGCGCGCAGCCGGCCGGTACGCTCCCGCAGCACTCGTCGGCGATCGGCTGTTGTCGATCAGCAGTCTGACCAAGTCGTACGGACTCTCGGGGCTGCGGTGCGGCTGGGTCATCGCTCTTCGGGGCCCTGGGCCGCGGCGAGCCACGGTGCCAGTGTTTAGCCGGGAGGCGGCTGGCGCCGATGGCGCTGACCTGACCCGGGTCGCGGCAACGGGAGTGTCACGTGTTGTCGAATACGACTGGTCTTTCGCTGATCGAATTGTCACCTGGCACGGATCGTGCTGGGACTTAGCTCGGTTTGCTAGGTCTTACCCAAGGAGGGCCAATGTTCAACGACCTTTGAGTTGCCGTACGCGGTCTGATGGCAAAGCCCAGCTTCACCGTCCTCGCCACCTTGACGTTGGCTCTTGGAATCGGGGCGAGCGCGGCAGTGTTCAGCCTGTTGGACGCGCTCTACTTTCGACCGCTGCCGCCGCGAGCCGGACCGGCTGGTGCGGATCACCCGGCCTTCTCCCAAGACGGTTTTCGGTCTCTTGTCGTACCCTGAGTTTCGCGAGGTGGCCGGCCAGGCTTCACGACTATCCGACGTGGTGGCCATCGGCGGCCGAGGCGTCACGCTGAACCAGAAGGGCGAAACGCAAATGCTGCAGGTGCAGTACGTATCGCCCACTTTGTTCGAGGCGCTCGGCATCCCGATCGCGCAGGGTCGCGGATTCCGCGCCGAGGACGAGCGCTCCGAGGCGCCGCTCGCGGTGATCAATCACCAGCTCTGGCAGGAGCGCCTGGGCGGCAAGCCTGATGTGGTGGGCAGCGCCATTCGGCTGAACGACGCCTTCTTCACCGTGGTCGGGGTCACAGCCCCGGGGTTCGTGGGACTCGACCGCGTGGTTAGGAGCGATGTGTACGTTCTTGCCGAGCACGCGCGTTTCGCGGTGGCCAGCCTCGCGAATCAACTAATCGACCGCTCATCGCGCTGGTTCGAGGTATACGCAAGGCTCGCACCCGGGGCGTCAGTGGAGCAGGCGCGCCGGCAGTTGGATGTGCTGTCCGCGCGCTGGGCGAAGGACGACGCAAGCCAGTACGCGGGCGCCGGGCTGCGACTCGCGGCGTTTAACGACGAGTATCGAGGAGGCGTGCTTCAAGGAGCGGTGTTTCTGGGGCTCGTGCTCCTGGTGCTCCTGGTCGCCTGCGCCAACGCCGCCAATCTCACGCTGGCTCGAAACGAAAGTCGTCGCCGCGAACTCGCGGTCCGCGCGGCGCTCGGAGCGTCCCGTGGACGACTGGTGCGACAGTTGCTCGCGGAGAGCCTGCTTCTCTCGGCGGGAGGCGTGGTCGTCGGCCTGGTGGTCGCGGTCGGCCTCATCAGCCTCCTCCCCGCGCTGGTCCCGCCTGGCTCAGATGCGTACGTGGTGGACACTCGCTTCGATGTCCGGTTGCTCGCTTTCGTCGGCTTGCTCATGGCGGTTTCCACCGCCCTGGTCGCGGCCGCGCCCGTCTGGCGACACAGCCGGCCCAACGTGGTTTCCGACCTGAAGCAGGGACAGGCCGCTTCCCAACTCCGGAACTGGAGCGCCCGGGAGCTGATTCTGGTTTCTCAGATGGCCGTGACCGTCGTGGTGCTCATCGCCGCAGGGTTGCTCTCACGGAGTCTCGCGCACAGTGCCCGGATCGATGCGGGTTTCGACCCCGGTAAGAACGTGGCGACCTTCTACATCGTACCTGGCCTTCGCCATTACGACGCGGAGGCGAGCCTTCGATTCTTTGAAGGCGCTCGGCAACGCGCTCTAACCCTGCCGGGGGTGGTGCGCGCAACCTACGCCATCCGGCTGCCCGCCCAGGCCAACGAGGCGGGTTGGGCCGCCGATTTCTTCGTCCCCGGTGTGAACCCGCCCCCGGGCGAAGACGCGTTCACCATCCGGTACGACATCGTCGGCCCCGACTACTTCGAAACTCTCGGCGCTCGGATCCTCAAGGGACGGGGCGTACACGAGATCGATGGACCGAGCGGAACGCCGGTGGCCGTGGTCAATCGCACGTTCGCCGAGCGCATGTGGCCGGGCCAGGACCCGATCGGCAAGCGGGTGGTCATGGCAGGGTGGAGACGAGTCGAGCGAGAGATCGTGGGCGTCGCCGAGGATGGACGCATCGCGGATCTGGCTGAGCCTCCCGAGATGTACGTGTACGTGCCGTTTTCGCAGATGCCGCAGGGCTTCGCGCTGTTGCTCGTCGAAACCACCGGCCGGCCGGAATCGGTCTTCGGCCCGATGAGGAATCGGATCGCGGAGATGGATCCGGAGATGGCGGTGCTGGAGACGAGCACCCTGGAGGCGCACCGTGCGAGCGTGCTCTTCGAGCAGACCCGCGATGCTCAGATCGGCGCGAGCGTGGGCCTGCTCGGTCTGGCGCTTGGAATGGTGGGTCTTTACGGAGTGATTTCACTGGTCACGGCGGCTCGGACGAAGGAGATCGGCTTGCGCATCGCCCTCGGCGCCCGGCCGGTCGACGTGCTGAGGCTAGTGCTTGGTCGTGGCCTCCGGTTAGCGGTGACCGGATCATTGCTGGGCCTGGCCGCGGGCCTCGCCGGCACGCGGGTGCTGGCCAGCCGCCTCCACGGTGTCGCATCTACGGACGCGGTCTCGTTCGCGGGCGGGGCTTTGTTTCTGATCGTGGCGGCGCTCGCGGCCAGCACGATTCCTGCGCTGCGCGCGTCGCGGGTCGACCCCATGGCCTCCATCAGAGAAGAGTAAGGCGAACAGAACACGTGTGGACCTTGGCGACCGGTTCAAGGGTTGCGAGCGCACATCGCGAGCGAGAGATCGAAAGGGATGGTGGTGCGGCTTGTTACTCAGCGCGCAGGGCGATCGCAGGGTCGACTCTCCCGGCGCGGCGGGCCGGAAGCCAACAGGAGAGCAGGGCGATCCCGACCAGGAGAAAAGTAACGCCGGCCATGACCGGGACACTGTCGGTGCGCAGGCCGGGGCTGCCCGCCGCGATGAGACGAGCGACTCCGATGCCCCCGAGAAGCCCAAGGGCCGAGCCTATGAGCGCCAGTTTCATTCCGGAAGCGAGCACGAGGCGGGTGATGTCGATGAGCCTAGCTCCCAGCGCCAGACGGATGCCGAATTCACCGGCGCGTTGGGCGGTCGTGCGGGCGATGACGCCGTAAACGCCCAGGGCGGCGAGACCCAGCCCGAGAATGCTGAGACCGGAGAGCATGCTTCCAAGAACAGCGTCTTGGTAGTTGGCCCGGCTGATTGAGGCGTCGGCCGGCTGGAGTCTGCGCACCGGCAGGTCGGGCTCGAGCGACATCATGGTGGCACGAATTCTGTTGACCAGGGTCTCAGGCGGCACGCCCGAGGTGCGCACCGCGATCTCGCCAAGGCGTCGAGCTTCCTGGGCCATGGGCTGGTAGAGCTGATAGGTGACCGGGCCCGGATCGGGAAAGACTGATTGGGTGTCCGATACCACGCCGACGATCTCGCCCCATTCGACGGTCTCGCCGCCCGCGCCTGCGAGGCGGCGGCCGAGGGGACTTTCGCCCCCGAACAGCCCGCGGGCCATGGCCTGATTGATGATCAGAACCTTGGGCGAGGTAGCCGTATCGGCTCCGGTGAAGGTGCGTCCCTCGAGGAGACGTGTTCCGACGGTCTCGAAATAGCGGGAAGTGACGCCGTTGATGAGCGCCACCGGCTCGTGGCCGGGTTTTGGAGCAGCGAGACCTTCGACCAGATACTTGCGGGCCTCACCCAGACCGAAGAAGGGCATGGCGTATGAGACGCTGGCTGACGCGACGCCCGGCAGCGCCTCGAGGCGTTCGAGGGCGAGCTCTTGGAACGCCGAGATCTCGCTGCCTTCCGGGTACGCGGCGAGAGGAAGGAGGATGGTGCCGGTGACCAGGTGCTCGGATTCCCAACCGAGCCGGCGGTTGTTCAAATCATCGAGGCCGCGCACGAACAGACCCGCCCCCGCGAGCAGGACCATGGCGAGGGCGAACTGACCGACGATGAGCAACTGACGAAAGCGTTGATGGCCGCGACCGCCGGTCATGCCGCGCGATCCGCTCTTGAGTGTCTTGGCCAGATCAAGCCGCATGGCGACAAGCGCCGGGGCGACGCCGAAGGCCAGTGCGGTGACCAGAGAGGCGGCGAACGCCCAGCCAAGCACGGACCCGTCGAGGGCAAGGATGACGCGTTCACCATTGTCCCCGGTGCTTCGAACCGCGAGCCAGTCGGAGGCCCATCGGGCGACGACAACGGCGCAGAGGCCGCCGGCCGTGGCCAGTACCAAAGATTCGACGATCAGAGAACGCAGCAGCTGGAAACGCGAGGCGCCGAGGGCCGCGCGCACCGCAAATTCGCGAGACCGGGCCACCGTTCGGGCGAGCATGAGGTTCGCCAGATTCGAACAGGCGATGAGCAGCACGAATCCGGAGAGCCCGACCAGCAAGCTGATCACGGTCGGGCCGCCCTCCGTTCTCCCTACGATCGTGTCCCTGAGCGGAACGGCGTGCCAGGTGCTCTCCGCATTGACGGCAGGGAAATCGGCGGCGAGCCTTTGCCCGAAGCTCGCGACGAAGTCATCGGCCGCAGCGCGGCTTTGGGCTTCGGTGCGGCGCGCGATGACCCTGAGCCACGCGGAGCTACGGTCGGAGGTTTCGCTTTCGGTGAGACCCAGGGGCCGGAAGAGGTCGGCCCAGCCCAGGTGGCGCCAATCGTTGAACGTAGCGGGTAGGATGCCCACGATTTCGTTCGCCTCCCCGTCGATCCGAACCGTACGTCCGATCACGCTTGGATCAGCCCCGAAGCGGTTCCGCCAGTAGCGGTTGCTGAGCATCAGAACCCGATGGTTGCCAGCCACGACCTCATCGGGATGGAAATTACGGCCAAGCTGAGGCTGGACTTCCAGAGTAGACAGCAAATTGGTGGAGACGCGAACGCCAGTCACCATCTCGGCGGGCTGACCGGGTTCCGAAAGACTCACTCCCAGACTGCCGTAGGCGGCGACCTCCCCATAGGCGTTCGCTTGAGCTTTCAGATCCAGGTAGTCGGCTGGCGAGATGCCGCCCCGCGGTTCCTGGGGGGTGACGCGATAGATTCGCTCGAGTTGATCCTGCTCAGGGTAGGGTAGCGGCTTCAGCAAGACGCCATTGAGAATGCTGAACATCGCGGTATTGGCGCCGATACCGAGGGCGAGCGTGATGATGGCGATAAGCGCGAAGGTGGGCGTCTTGACGAACTGACGAATGGCGTAGCGGAAATCAATCAGCATCTTGAGTGCTCGATCCTTGCTTCTCTTGGGCAGCGCGACGTCAAGCTTCTGCAAGAATCAGACCAGTCATTTCCGGAAAGCCTGCCGTCCGGTACGCGGTAGACAGGGTCGCGATGTTCGTCGGTGGAACAGTCGTGTTCGGAACTGGGATCCGTTCGCGGCGCATGGGCACGCGGCCGCGGTCCCCAAAAAGTCGCGAACCTCACGGGCCGTGCTGGCGGCGTTGGCCGCCAAGTTCCCTCGACATCCCGAGGAAGGGCTCGCCGGAGCGCGAGCCATATTGTAGGGGTTGAAGACATTGGTCACACGTCGACACCACCTCTCGGGACC
>JAENWE010000483.1 GCA_016650185.1 Vicinamibacteria bacterium
AGCAACGTCTCGTTCTCGCCGGACGGAGCGTATGTGTACTTCACCGCTCTGGACCGCGGTCACGTGCGGCTCCACCGCGTGTCCGTGGCCTCGGGCGCGGCCGAGACGGTGATATCGGAACCGGGAGCGGTGGGGGGGTTCTCGATGGCGAAAAACGGGACGCTCGCCTACCTCTTCTCCACCGCTTCCGATCTCGCCGAGTTGTACGTCCTCGAACCGGCGGCGAAGGCCGCGGCGGGTCGGAAGGCCACCCCCAGGCCCGCCATTTCATCCGCCGGGCGTCGGGTCACCGACCTCAACAAGGACGCGCTCATGGGCGTCGACATTGCGCCGGTGCAGAACTTCACGTTCGTGGCCGCCGATTTCAAGTACGAGATCGAGGCGTTTCTCACGAAGCCGCTCGGACGAACCGCCGACTCGAAGCATCCGATGATCGTGATGATCCATGGCGGGCCGCACGGGCAGCAGGGCCCGACCTTCAACTTCAAATCGCAGTTCTACGCAGGCCAGGGCTACGCGACCCTTCAGGTGAACTATCGGGGATCCACCGGCTACGGCCAGAAGTTCTCGGACGCGGTCTTCGCGGATCAGAACGGCCAGGAGGGCATGGACGTGCTCTACGGAGTGTCGGCCGCGCTCCGGCGCAATCCCTGGATCGATCCTGCGCGTCTCGGGGTCGAGGGCACGAGCTACGGCGGTCAACTCTCGTCATGGCTCATCACCCAGTCGTCGATGTTCAAGGCCGCCATCCCCACCGCCGCCATCACCAACATCATCTCCTACAACTACATGACCTACTACAACCAGTACGAGGAGATGGAGTGGGGCATGCGGCCGCATCAGGGCAATCTCATGGATGTCTTGTGGGAGCGCTCCGCCCTCAAGCACGTGGCCAAGGCACGAGCGGCCACGATGATGGTCCACGGCGAGAACGACAACGATGTGCCCATCGCCGAGGCCGAGCAGTTCTATATCGCCCTGCGCGATGTCGGCGTCGACGCCATCCTGGTCCGCTACCCGCGCGAGGGCCACGGCATCCGAGAACCAAAGCACAACGTGGATCTCATGGATCGCTCAGTCGCCTGGTACGAGAAAGCGTTCGGGAAGAGGTAGATTCGAATTCCGGGCCTACGCATGGGAATGTGTCACGCCTTGGCGCTTTGGCGGTCAACCTCAGATGCGGCGCGGTTCGGGTAGGCTCCAAAGTCGGGATCCCAAGATGCCTTCGGCCAATCGACGACGGTTCCTTAAAAAGGCCGCGAGCGCGGCCGCGCTCGGCTTGGCCCCATCATTCGTCCGCGCCCACGGCCTTCAGTCCCCTAATCCTGCCGTCCACCGAACCCTCGCCCAGCGATTCCAGAACCTCCCCCAGCACTTCATCTTCGAGTACTACCCCTGGTACGGCGGGCCGCCCTCCTACGAACATTGGGACTACCTGGACCGAAAGCCCCCTTTCGACCTCAGTTCTCCCTATGTCCCCCAGCTTGGCCCCTACGATGTCCGGTCGACTGCGGTCCTGGAACAGCATGCGCGCTGGATCGTGGAGGCGGGGGTCGGCTCCGTCGCTCTTTCGTGGTGGGGCCGGAACAGCTTCGAACACCGCGCCGCGCACACCGTGATGGATGTCATGAAGGCGCACGGGATCAAAGTCACGTTCGCCATGGAGCCCTACGCCGATGATCGGGCTCAGCGGTTCCGCGACGACATCACGTTCCTCCTGCGCGAGTTCGGAGAGAAGCGCGGCTATGACTGCCTGCTTATTCTTCGAAACGAAGACGGCGCGGAGGGGCCGATCTTCAAAGGCTTTCGGTGCATCCTTCCGCGGGAGGGCACAGACTGCAACGGCCGGAAAAGTCTGGTCGCCGATTACACGCCCGACGGGGTCTGGCGCGAGCAGATCGACGGTCTGCGCGGCGATGTCCGGCACGACTTCAACCACATCACCCTGCTCGCCGACTCCCTCGAGTTCCATCGAACTCCCGCCTCCGGCTTCGATGGCATCGGCATCTACGACAACTTCATTCCGCCCGAATCGTACGCGCCTCTCGCCGAAAGCGCCTCGCAAGCGGGTCTGCTCTTCTCTTTCAACGTGAACCCTGGCTACGACCAGATCGAGCCGCGGCCGGAGCCCGCCGATCCTTGCTACGCGCCACGGGCCTTCGCCCCGGCGTCCGGGACGGCCATCGACTGGCGTCTGGCCGCGGAGCGTGAGCGGGCGTCGTTCCTTTCCCTTGGGCGGGTGGCGTCCTCGTTCCAGATGGCGGTGGCCGTGCAGGAGGATGCGAGGCTCACCAACTTCACCGAGGGGTTCTTCGCCATCTACATCAACTCTTTCAACGAGTGGCACGAGGGCCATGCCTTCGAACCGATGCGCAACACCGCCGACCTTCTGCCGGAGGAGCGGGCGCTCGGTTACCACAACCCGGAGAACGGCTCGGCGCGGCTCCAGGCCCTTGGTTTTCTGATGCGCGGTCTCGCGGCGTCCTGACCGGACGCGCAAAAGCCCTCCGGGCTGCCGTCTGACGTCGGTGGCGCTCACGGAACCTGAGCGCAAAGGGTGGGGTCTTGCGCTCGCTTTAGGCTTCCTCAACGCGGAGGCATGCACACCGCAAGACGACGGTTAAGACCCCGAGAGAGCAACATTGGTTCCTCGGTCCACCGACCCCATGACGAACAACTCAGAGGGCCAACGGGATCATATGCGACCAGGACGAGATGGTCGCGTACGATTCGAGTGTCCCGCAAGGACCAAGGCAAGAGGGTGTTCTGCGCGTATGAGAGACTCGAACTCTCAAGGTGTGTCCGAACCCCTCAATTCGTTGAAGAACTCTGAATGAGACCCGCCCGCTCTTTGGCCGCAGCGGTCGCCGCCCTGCCGCTGCTCGGCGGATGTTCGGTAGCCAAGACCCCGAAACAACCGACCACGGTTCACGAGAGCGCCTCGATTCAGCGGGCGAGGCAGGTCTTCGCGCGGATTGCCCCGACCCTCGCGAGGAATCACAAGACCTTCGAGGGCCCGACCGGCGCCATCAGCGGTTTCGGCGCGGGCGACGCCTACCCGCAGATCTGGCTTCGCGACAGCTCCTGGATCGTCGATGCCGCTGCCGCCTACTACCCGCGAGAAGCGCTCACTTCATGGCTGGACCTCCATCTCGCGAACGCCGAAGAGGGTGGACGGCTGAGGGACTGGGTGGCCAAGGGGGCGGCGGATAATTTTCGGGAGTGGGCGCCTCGCGTCCAGCAGAAGGACGGCATCTCCTTCGACACGAACAGCAACGAGTCAGACCAGGAGCCGAGCGCAGCCCTCGCCCACTGTCGGACGGAACGACTCCTGGGCCCAGAGACCGGATTCGATTTGGACGCGCGCCGCCTACGCCTGAACAAGCTGATCTCGGCCCTGGACGCACTGATCCGCGACCGTGCCGACCCGAAAACCGGCCTCATCTGGAGCGGTCTCACCGCCGATTGGGGCGACGTGAGCCCCCTGTACCCGGATCAGCGGGCCATCTACCGGGACGCCAGAACGCCGCGCACAATCTCGCTCTATTCGAACGTGATGGCTTACGCTGCCCTCGACTGTCTCTCCACCCTCGCGGGCTCAAAAGCGCGTCAGGACGAACTGACCGCACAGTCCACGAGGCTCCGGAAGCGGATCAGATCCGCGTTCTGGATGGAGGACCGGGGCTTCTTTCGGATCCGCCTCGCCCTGGACGCCGCGCCGCCGGGCTTCTCGGATGACGGCGAGCGGTTCGCTCTCGGAGGAAACGCGCTGGCCGCGCTCTTCGGCGTGGCTGACGACGCCCAAGCCGCCGCGATCTTCAAGACGGCAGAGCGACTCCGGGTCGCTCAGAACCTCGACACGATCTCCGCCACCCTCCTTCCACCCTATGCGTCCGGCGTTTTTCAGCATCCCACCATGCGCGAGCCGTTCCAGTATCAAAACGGCGGAGAGTGGGACTGGTTCGGCGCCGCCCTGGTGCTGGCTGAGTTCGAGCGGGGTTTCTCGGAAAGCGCGCGCGTCCACTTGGATCAGATCGCTTCACGGATCCTCGCGGCCGGTCCCGGCCTGCACGAATGGTACGGACAAGATGGCTCGCCCAAGGGCAGCTCAGCCTACGCCGCCGCCGCCGCCGCCTATTACAACGTGATGGTCAAAGGCCTGCTCGGGGTGTCGCGCTCCTCCGCCGGTTACCGCGTGGTCATCCGCACCGGAGAGACTCTTTTGCCCTTCACCCTTGAGCTAAGAGCTGCGGGACACCGACTCGTGATCAGTCAGTCAGTGAGCGGCAACGTGATCGAGGCGCGCGTCTTGGGCCATGGTCCCATCGCCTCCTTGTGCTCGGTGATTCCCGAAGGCAGGACCCCGGCGGACCTCACCGCGCCGGATCTGGCCATGCCCCAGACTATTCAGCGGCTGGGAGCCGATACCATCATCTGCGCCGACACCTCCCGCGCGCCCCAGCCGCTGGCCGTGCGCTTCGTCCTGAGTTCGCCTCCAAAGCCTCGTAACTAACGTGGGTCGGAGGCCTCGTCGAAGTACCCGCGCCGGGCCAGAACGTGCAGGCCCTTGGGCAGGACGTCCACCTTGATCTTACGGAAACCGCGCTTCTTGTGGTCGGGCGGCTCGTAGCCCAGAATGTAGTAGGTCGTCGTCATGTCCAGCAGGCGGGTCAGACCCTTGGTCATGTCGTTCGTATTGCGAATGGTGAGACCTCCCGTATCCGCGGCCATGTTGGATGAGCCTTCGGCGGCTTCCGAAAAAGCGAAAGGTGTCTCACCGGCGTCCCGATCGAGCGCCGGACCGTATTCGACGCCTTGAAACCGACCCAACCCCGCAAGCCCGCGCACGTCGAGAAAATGAATAGGGGCGTTGGCGCGAAGGGAGCGGGTCACGACCTCCTCCTGCCGCGTCGAATCATCGGAGTCGTAGGCGAAACCTCCAGACACCATGACCACGCTATGCCGCCCGGGCTGCTTGGCCAGCCAGTCGAGAGAGTTGAGCATCACGCCGTACAAGTCCTCTCTTCGAATCTTCGCATCCCGGGCCACCTCGACCGTCCGGCTGGCCACCAGCGCCGCAGCCTGGTCTGGATCGAAGCCGGGATTGAGGGCGACAAACCGCGCGACCAGGCGATCGGCCATCGACCGGTCTCCTCTCTGGACCGCGATGGCCTCGGCATCGGAAACCGGGAAGGTCGAACGGTCTTCGACGCGACGGCCGATGATTTTGTCGACGGCGGCCGCGAACAACGCACGGTTGCCCTCCACCTCCTGGGCCAGAGTGATCTTCGACCATGGGGCGATCAGGGCAAGGGCGCCACTGCGCTCGGCGATTGTGTTGATCAGCGTCTTCAGCGCCGGTCTAAGACGCACGGCCTGCATGGGAGACATCTGTCCGTCGTCCACCAGGAGAACGGTGATGGCGCCGGGGCCTTGAGGGACCGGCGCCGCGGCCTGGGGGAACGCCTCGACGACCACTTCCGCCGGACCGGCGCCCAGGGGAAGCGCTCCTCCCCCAAACGCCACGAACGAAACGATGGGTCGGATCTTGCCGTCCTCCTTCACCACGAAGTCGCTCGCGGAGAGGCCGCCGACCATCGCCTCGCCCTTCCCGGTCACGACGAAGTCGACCAGAACAAGTTTCGTCCCGCCGACGAAGACGGGAGTCTTGGGCTGTTCCTGGGCGGGAAGGAGGAGAGCGGCCCCCGCCAAAAGCAGAGTCGGCGCGACCGGGGCGGAAGGGGACATCGGAAGAGGCTAATCGACGACGGCTCGCGCGAGGTGAGCAGGTTCCCGAACCGCACCAGGTCCGGACCCAGGGACGATAGAGTCCCAGGTGAGAACAGAACCCCGTGATCTCTCTCCCGACTCGACCTCAAGGCGGCGCTCTCTTCGCGAGGCATGCGCGGTGGCATGGGGTCTTCGTCCTGGCCGCGGCGGGGCTCGCCCTCGCCACTGGCTCGCTGGGCCAGGCCCAGCTTGAAGCGACTTCCCCTTTGGCCCCGCCGCGGTCGAAGCTGATCTACACGGGCGACGCCTATTTCCCGCCATTTGAATACAAGGATGCGCGGGGCCGGGCTCAAGGGTTCAATATCCAGCTCCTGAAGATCGCCGCCGAGGAAGCGGGCTACGGCCTGGAGTTCCGTCTCGCTCCCTGGGCGGACGCGGTGGCCAGCCTGGAGAGCGGCCAGGCTGATCTCCTCGCCGTGGCCTATTCGGGCGAGCGCGCCGAGCGCTACGACCTTCTCTCCC
>JAENWE010000484.1 GCA_016650185.1 Vicinamibacteria bacterium
CGTGGGCTGGACGAGACCCTCCTCGGCGAAATCCCCGAAGAGGGACTCGATGGTCCTGCCGTGTGAGAGCTTCTTGTACTCGGCGGCGCCCGCCCCTCTCTTCCGGCAGGCGGCGACGAAGCCTTCGGTGGTCACGAGGCTTTTCAGCTTCTCGGCGTTCTCCACGTCGGCCGCGCTCACGCTGATGCCCAGTTCCTTCGACAACGCGGCGGCGATCGCGTCGGACATCCGAATCCGCGCAAAGGGCGTCTTGAACGAGAGAACCGTATCGCCCCACGTGATGTCTGTGCCGCCGGTCGCCACGAGAGCTGCGTTCTCGATCAGTTCTTCGGTGATGGCCATGACGTCGCGGCAATCGAAGTAGGCGGTGTAGAACTCCAGCATGGTGAACTCAGGATTATGGTGCGCCGAGAGCCCCTCGTTCCGGAAATTGCGGTTGATCTCGTAGACGCGCTCGAGGCCGCCGACTCCGAGACGCTTCAAGTAAAGCTCGGGAGCGATGCGAAGGAACAGATCGACGCCAAGGGCGTTGTGATGGGTGACGAAAGGCCGGGCCAGGGCGCCGCCCGCGATTTGATGCATCATGGGCGTTTCGACTTCGATGTAGCCGCGTTCGTCCATGAAGCGGCGGATGGCCGCGACCATCCGCGAGCGCGCCACGAACGTCTTCCGCACTTCGGGGTTCGCGACCAGATCGACGTAGCGCTGCCGATATCGCGTCTCCACGTCGGTCAGGCCATGCCATTTCTCGGGCAGAGGCAGGAGCGCTTTTGAAAGGAAGGTGAGCGCCGATGCCTGAACGGTCAGTTCGCCGGTGCGCGTGCGCATCAGCTTTCCTGAGACTCCAATGAAGTCGGCCATATCCACGAGGTTCCACACCTCGAACGCTGTCTCACCCACCCCGTCGAGGCGGACGTAGACCTGCAGGTTGGCCTCGCCATCGGTGAGAGTCGCGAAGCCGGTCTTGCCGTGAGACCTTCGGGTGAGGACGCGCCCGGCGATCTGCACTTCGATCGCCCTCACCGTCAGCTCCTCGGCGGTGAGAACTCCCCATTCCTTCAGGATCTCGGCCAGGCCATGCGACCGCTGGAACCTCGTCGGATAGACAGACTGCCCCAGGGCGAGAAGAGCCTTCGCCTTGTCGAGGCGTTCTCCCGACTCCTTCGGCCAGCCGGGAACAGGCGGCTCGGGTTCGGGTCCGGTCGGGTTTGCGGTCTGCTCAGTCAACTTCAGCCTCGCTTGGGTCGTCTCAGGCGTTCGCGGCCTGATCGCGGTACTTCCTCTTCAGAGCATCGAGAATGCCGTTCACGAATGAGGATGAATCAGCCTCGCCATAGCGCTTCGAAATCTCGATCGCCTCGTCGATGATGACCGCGGAGGGCGTCGCGTCCTCGCATTTCAGCTCGTAGGCGCCGAGTCGCAGCACATTCCGCTCGATGGCGGCCAGGCGTCCGAGTTCCCAATTGGTCATGACGCTGGTGATGTCCAGATCGATGCTCTCGCGCTCACGCTCAGCGCCGACGAAGAGCCGTTCGGCCATGGCCCTCACCGCGGGCGTGCCGTTGCGCATCGTCCAGAAATCCTCAATCACCCGGGTCGGCTCTTCGCCTGACCATTCGCGCTGATACAGCATCTGCATCGCGCACACCCGGGCCTTGGAACGCTGGCCCATCAGGCTCTCCGCTTCGGAGCGAGACGGACCTTGACCAGCGCCGCTCGGGTGAGTTTTCGGAGGACGAGCGCGGCGTCAATCGCGGCGGCCGTCGCTTCCCGACCCTTGTTATAACGGCCCGGCCCGGACCTCGCCAACGCATGGGCGGCCTTGGCCACGGTCAGAACACCGAAGGCGATGGGCACGCCGGTGGTCAGGGAGGCGTTCATGATCCCCCGCGCCGCTTCGCGGGCGATATGCTCGTAATGGTCCGTCTCGCCCTTGATCACCGCGCCCAGGGCGACGATGGCGTCATAACGCCCGGTGAAGGCCGCGGTCTGCGCAACCAGGGGAAGCTCGTAGGCACCCGGAACGAGCTCAACTTCGGCGGACGCCCCCACCTCAGAGGCGTACTCGAGCGCGCCCAGCGCGAGCCCCCCGACCACCGCATCGTTGAAACGCGATTGGAGGACGAGGAGGCGGAGACCGCGGCCGATCGCAGCGCCTCGCTGCCTCGCCGGAGGCGTTTTCACTTTCCTTGGAACTTCGCCGGACGCTTTTCCAAAAAGGCGCTGGTGCCTTCGGCCTTGTCGGCGGTGGAGCAGAGCACGCCGAAGAGGGTGGCCTCGTGATCCTGCGCATCGGCCAGCTTCATGTCCAGTCCGGCATTCACCGACTCGATCGTGTACTGGAGCGAGAGCGGCGCGTTCGCCAGCATCTTCTTCAGCAAGGAAACCGCCTCGCCCATGAGCGCGTCCTTCCCCACCACGCGGTTGACCAGACCGATTCGGAACGCCTCGTCCGCCGCCACCATCTCGCCGGAAAGAAGAATTTCGAGGGCGCGGCCCCGACCGACCAGGCGCGGAAGGCGTTGCGTGCCCCCATACCCGCAGATCAAGCCAAGCTTGACTTCCGGCGTGCCGAGGCGCGCGTGCTCCGACGCGATGCGCACGTGGCAGGCAAGGGCCAGCTCACACCCTCCACCGAGGGCGAACCCATTGACCGCGGCGATCACCGGGCCACGGAAACGCTCCAGCCGGTCGAAGACTCGTTGCCCCCGAAGGGCCAGGGCGCGAGCTTCGATGGGCGTCGCCTTCGACAGTTCGGCAATGTCGGCGCCGGCCACGAAGGCCTTCTCGCCCGTTCCGGTGACGATGAGCGCCCGGACGTCCTGGTCCAGGTCGAGTTCGGTGATCGCGGCATCCAGTTCACCGATCACGACCGCATTCAGGGCATTCAGTTTGTCGGGACGATTGACGGTGATGACGGCGATGCCGTCGTCCCTCTTCTCGACAAGCAGGGTGGTGAACGCCATCGCGTCTAGACCAGGCCCTTCGTCGGCGTGGGCGGGTTCGTCGAGTAATCGTAGAAGCCCTTGCCCGACTTCTTGCCGTACATCCCAGCCTGGACCATTCGCTTCAGCAGAGTCGGCGGAGCATAGCGGGCTTCCTTGAACTCGTCGAACATGATGTTGGCGATGTAGTACGTCGTCTCGATGCCCACGAAGTCAAGCAGGGTGAACGGGCCCATGGGATAGCCGCAGCCAAGCTTCATGGCCTCGTCGATGTCCGGGACGGAGCCGACGCCCTGCTCCAAAGCGCGGATGGCGTCGACCATGTACGGGACGAGCAGGCGGTTCACGATGAACCCCGGCTTGTCGGTGGCGCGAACCACGGTCTTGCCGATGCCCGTGCCGAACGCGCACATGGCCTCGAATACATCCGGGCTGGTCATCGGGCCGCGCACCACCTCCACCAGCTTCATCAGAGGGACGGGGTTGAAGAAATGCAATCCGACGAAGCGATCGGGGCGACCGGAACAAGCCGCCATCTCGGTGATGGACAGCGAGGAGGTATTGGAGGCGAAGACAGCGTCCTTCCCGCATACTTTGTCGAGGGCCCGGAAGGTCTCGTGCTTGAGCGCGATGTTCTCAACCACCGCTTCGATCACGACATCGCACGGCGCCAGGTCTTCGAGCTTCGTCGTGCCTTTGAGCCGGCCCATGATCTCGGCCTTCTTCTCGGCCGTCATCTTGCCCTTCTCGACACCCTTGCTCAGGAACTTCTCGATCGACCCGAGGCCCTTCGTGAGCGCCGCATCGTTCACTTCGCGGACGATGACGTTGTGCCCGGCCTCCGCGCACACCTGCGCGATGCCCGAGCCCATCAGGCCGAAACCGACGACTCCGACTGTCTTGATGTCCGTCATGGCTTTGCCTAGTTCACACTTTCGATGATCATGGCGATCCCCTGACCGCCGCCGATGCACGCGGTCGCGAG
>JAENWE010000485.1 GCA_016650185.1 Vicinamibacteria bacterium
CGCGGTGAGGATCGGATCACCCCAGGGGTTGTCCACGGCCAGAGTGATTCCGCGAAAAACGGCCGAGAGCACCAGATAGTCGGCCAGCCAGCCGAGCGGCGTGAACAGAAAGAAGGCGAACGGAACGAGAGCGCTCCCCTGGAGAGCCGCCGCCACCGCCGCGGTTTGATCCATTCCGGCGACTCCGGCGCCCGGCGCGCCAACCTTCAGCGCGAGCTTCGCGCCCTCTTCCCCGGCGATCCGAGCGCTCTCGAAAAAGCCTGCGTACCCGATCCGCACGCCGAGGGCGGCGGTTATGAGAATCGAAAGATAGGCGCCACGTCGCATCTCCTGCCAGTAGCGCACCGGCAGCAGGCACCGAAACACGCCTATCAGCGTCTCCACAACTGGAGAGGATGCACGGCTTCGCGCACGGGGTCAAGCGGCCCGACAAACACCATCTCCGCCCAACCGCGAGTAGGGTGGCCGCGTCTAAGCGTTCAAAGGATCCCAACCCATATGCGAATAGTCCCTCGTCTTCACTCTGTCCTGGCGTTCGGCTTATTGATGGCGGCGGCGCCTCCGGCGCTGGCGCAGCGCAATACCGGCCTTGAGGCCAAGCTGTGGACCATCCCGGGCCTGGTCAAAGCGTTGGACGCCCGGCCAGGCTCGCGCCTGGCGGAGGTGGGCGCCGGGGACGGCTTCTTTTCCGAACAACTGGCGCAGGCGGTCCTCCCCGGAGGGCGGGTCACGGCTGAGGACATCAGCGAACGGTCGCTCGAGCGACTGAGACAGCGGATCCAGCGCAATGCGTTGACCAATATCGACGTGCTCGAGGGCAAACTCGACGACCCCCTCCTCGACCCGGGCGCCTTCGACGGCGTCCTGATCCGCAACGCGTATCACGAAATGAAGGACTACGCCTCGATCCTCCGAGGCATCCACGCCGCGCTGAAGCCAGGAGGACGCCTGGTCATCGTTGAACCGATCACGGAGAAACGCCGCGAGCTGCCTCGCGACGAACAGACCGCGAGCCACGAGATCGCAATCAAGATTGTCGAGCAGGATATTGCCGAGGCGGGTTTCGTGGTTCTCGAGCGCAACGAGTCATTCGACAAGTCCAGCGACGCTGCGAACGCTGAGGTCTATTGGCTGCTGGTCGTGACGAAGCCTCTGCCCGACCCGACTAACCCTCGTCCAAACTGACGTGGGCGGGTGAACGTGTCGTGGGAGGCCATGACGGATGTGAAGGAGTAGACCCGCACCACGTGGGCATGCTCGACCGAGGCCATCGTGCGCGCCTCGCGAAGGAATCGGGCGCGTGAGTCGGGATCTGCGCTCATCCTTTCCGAGACGAACTTGATCGCGGTGCGGCGACCGAGCACGGTGTCCTCGGCCAGGTAAACGCGGCCCATGCCGCCCTCGCCCAGAAGGCTGATCAGGCGATACCCCGGAACGGAGGGAAAGTCACTCATCGCAGATGGCGGCGACGATAGCAGGGCAGTAGTCCGGCACGGCGCTACGTAGGCCGAGCGTGCCTCCTTCGTCGGCTCCGACTCCCCACTACGACACGGTGGCTTCAGCTGGGACACTTCTCCATGGTCGCTGGAAGCCAAGCCGCTCCCCGACGAGAGGAGAACCCCTGAGCAACACTCCCGGCCTGCGCGGGTGCGAACGCCCGGTCAGTGGAAGTTGGTGATCATGACGACATCGCTCTGACCCGACCCGCGCTGGTAGGCGAGGGTCTTTCCGTCAAACGACCAGTCGAAGGACCCGAAGTACCCGAGCCCTCCGTCGAAGTGCGTGACCTTGGTGAGTGAGCCGCCGGCGAGCGGCTGCATCCAAAGATCCACCAGATTGTAGTAAAGGGCCTTGCCGTCATGGCTCCACTGGACGCGGCTCTCGTTGTCAATCGTTCCCGTCTTCTCGGCCCGGTACGGGAACCGATTGACCATTTCACCCTCGAGTGTGGCCACAACGACATCGGTTGAGGAAACAACTCCTCTCGCATCCGCCGTGAAGTAGAAGAACGCAAGCCATTTCCCATCCGGAGAGACCGACGCGCCGTATGCGACCTCCGTCAACGCCGGCGGCACTGCGGGCCGCGCGCCCTTGACGAGAACCGGCGCACCACCCTCGATCGGAATCTTCCACAGCGTGGCGCCATCGTCCCGGTGCTGGTAGAGGACCCACTGACTGTCCGGAGTGAACTGAGGCTTGCTGTCAGAGTGGCCTGGTGTCGGTGGCGGAGTCAGATTCTTCAATCCCGTCCCATCGCGGTTGGAGTCCGGCGCGGCGGTAGCGGTCGCCTCGGCCAACTTGGCCAGGCCGAAGTCGACGACCTTGGTGTAGCCGTCGGACGTGATCATCACGTTTTCCGGCTTCAAGTCGCGGTGGACGATACCGGCCTTGTGCGCTCTCGCCAGGGCGTCCGCCGCCTGCGCCAGCGGCTCGAGGAGTTGGCGCCAGCCGGTCCCGCTTCGAAAGCGGGTACGCAGGGTTTCGGGTCCTTCGCTGAGAAACCCGCGTGAGAACGCCCCATTTCAGGCCCTTTCCGTTCTTGCGGACAACCCATCGTATCTTCGGGGAGTGAAGCAATCTCGCGGCCTCGCCGAGATCGCTTCAGTCCATGGAAGAACTCCGGGTCCTTCGCGATGACGGTGGTGTGTTTCTCGCGGGCAGTCACCGATCTAGTGCGTGCCCACTGCCTGGATGCCATCTTGGGGAGTCGACTGGACGACACTTTCCCGTCACTGCGAGGACCGAGACGGAATGCATGGGACGAAGCAGTCTCGGCAAGGACGGCGAGATTGCTTCAGTCCACGGAAACAGGACGGGTCCTTCGCAATGACGGTCGGGTTCTCTCAACCCAACGCGGACGTAGTC
>JAENWE010000486.1 GCA_016650185.1 Vicinamibacteria bacterium
ATCGACTGCTGATCCCACCCGCCCGCGGTCAGCTCGCACCGGGAAAGATCGACGCGGAGCGTGTCGCTGCCGGCTTCGCCCATGACCTCGAGAGAAGAGCCGAAGACCCGCACCGAAACGCGCGACGAGGTCTTGGTTCCCGGGTCGAACAGGATAGCTTCGAAGGGCATGGCCCGGATTATCTCCGCCCCGCCCCGCGCACGGTTCGCGCAACCGCTGAGACATTTCGGGAGCCTGCCCAACCGGCTCTTCCCAGGGGCACCGAGGGAGAAGACGGAAGACCGACGCTCGTGGGCAGGACATTAGAATGGCGGCTCCAGCTTTCCAAAGAGGACCTTCATGAAGAGAACCATCACCCTTGCCGCCGCGCTGTTTCTTGCTTTGTCGTGGCCTCTGCCTCTCCTGGCCCAGGAAGCTCCGGTCCGGGCTGCCTACTACTACAAGGTGAAGTGGGGTTATCAGGAGGAATTCGAGCGCCTCTTCTTCAAGAACCACTATCCGGTTCTGAAGGAGCAGATGGGCGAATACGGACGGATCACCAGCGTCGAGGTGATGCGCCCGACGTATCACGGCGACGGACGGGCCGATTGGACGTTCCTGGTCGTCATCACTTTCGCCAACAACGCTGCCTTCGTTGGTCCCAATCAGGAGGGGGCGATTCAGAAGCGCCTCTATCCGGATCAGGAGAGGTTCAAGAAGGAAGAGCAGCGACGCTTCGAAATCCTCGACGCCCATTGGGACGTGCCGCTCATTCTGGTCGTGCCACCCGGGCCCGAGACGCGCTGAAGCGCCTTCACTCAACAACTACCACTCACAAACCTGCGGCCTCTGGTCGCGGCCCAAACAGGAGGCACCCTTGCGTTCATCACTTCGATTTCGGCCCACCTTCTTCCCGGCGGCCTTGTACGTCGCGCTCACTCTTGCCGCTCTCACCCTCCCTTCGCCCGCGGGCGCTCAGACCAAGCTCCTGCGGTTCCCGGCGATCCACGGTGACCGCGTCGCGTTCACCTATGCCGGCGACATCTGGACCACCTCGGCGAATGGCGGCACCGCGACCCGCCTGACCGCGCACCCGGGGATGGAAGTCTTCGCCCACTTCTCACCCGACGGCAAGTGGCTGGCCTTCACCGGCCAATATGACGGGGACGAGCAGGTCTATGTGATGCCGGTGGGGGGCGGCGAACCGAAACAGCTCACCTACTATCCGGCCCTCGGCCCCCTGACTCCCCGCTGGGGTTACGACAACCAGGTCTATGGCTGGACGCCCGATGGAAAGGAAGTCGTGTTCCGGTCGCACCGCGACTCGTGGACTCTCGGCAAGACGAAGCTCTTCACCGTCTCGATGAATGGCGGTCCGGCCGAACCGCTGCCCATGCCGGAGTCGGGAGCGGGCGATCACTCGCCCGACGGGACGAAGATCGTGTACTCGCCGCTCTATCGCGATTTTCGTCCAGAGAAGCGTTACAGCGGCGGGATGGCAAACGACCTCTTCATCTTCGATCTCAAGAGCAACGACGCCAAACGCGTGATCGACAGCGTGCGCGCCGACCGCGACCCGATGTGGATTGGGGATTCGATCTACTTCACTTCCGACCGCGACGGCACGTTCAACCTCTATGCCTACGACGTGCCCGCCGCCAAGACCACGCAGATCACCACCAGCCGCACCTGGGATGTGCGCTGGCCCAGCGCTGACAAGGCCGCCGGCCGCATCGTCTATGAGCTGAATGGCGAACTGCAAATCCTGGACGTGAAGACGGCCAAGAGCGCGTCCGTTCGCATCGACGTCCCCGACGACGGCCTATGGAAGCGGGCCTCCCGCGTCTCCGCGGAGAAGCAGATTGAAGACGCGGAACTCTCGCCCAAGGGCGAACGCGCTCTCTTCAGCGCCCGCGGCGACATCTTCACCGCACCCATCGCGAAAGGCGCCACCCGCAACCTCACCCACACCTCCGGCGCCCACGACAAATGGGCGCGCTGGTCGCCCGAAGGTTCGAAGATCGCCTTCATCTCCGACCTCTCCGGCGAGGAAGAGCTGTACGTCGTGGCCCAGGACGGTTCGAGCAAACCCGAGCAACTGACCAACGGCGGCAAGGCCATGCGCTACGCGCCCGAATGGTCGGCCGATGGCAAGCGGATCGCGTTCTCCGACAAGGACGGCCGCGTCCACATCTATTCCTTCGACGACAAGTCCCTGAAGCAGATCTACGACGCGCCGCGCGATCAGGTGCGGGACTACACATGGTCCCCCCGCGGTCATTTCCTCGCTTTCAGCTCGGCCAATGCGAACAACTTCCGGACCATCTACATCTGGAGCGAAGGCGGTGGCGCGAACGGTCAGATTCGCCAGATCACCGATGAGCAGTTCAACGCGCAGGAACCGGTGTGGGATCCGGACGGCAACTATCTCTTCTATCTGAGCGACCGCCAGTTCGCGCCCCAGATCTCCACCTTCGAGTTCAACTACGCCACCAACCGCACCACCGGCATCTTTGCCGCGGCCTTGCGCAAGGATGTGAAGCATCCCTTCCCGCCGGAGAGCGACGAGGTGAGTTCTGGAACGGACGAAGAGAAGGCCGAGTCACCCAAGGCCGATGCGTCCGCCAAACCCGCGGAGACCGCGGCCACGAAGCCCGCCGAGAAGAAGATGGAAGACCTCGTCATCGATTTCGACGGCCTGGGCCAGCGGGTGGCCAGGGTGCCGGTCGAAGCCGACAACTACAACGGCCTCACCGCCAAAAAGGGCCATCTTCTCTACACGAACAACTCCGCGTTCTTCTACGGCCGCGACGGCGATCGCAAGACCTCGCTCCGCATCTACTCGATGAAGGACCGGAAGGAGACGACCCTGGTCGACGACATCGACGGCTACACCCTCTCGAGCGATGGATCGAAGGTGCTCGTTCGCTCGAACTCCGCCTGGACGCTTTACGAAGCCACGCCAAAGGGCGCCGATTCGAAGAAGACCGTGTCCACCGCCGGCCTCATGGTGGACCGCGTGCCCAAGCAGGAGTGGAACCAGATCTTTGGCGAGGTCTGGCGCCGCTACCGTGACTGGTTCTACGTGGAAAACATGCACGGCTTCGATTGGGAGGCGCTGCGCAAGCAGTACGCGACGTGGCTGCCCTTCGTCGCCCACCGGTCCGATCTCAACTACGTGATCAGCGAGATGATTTCCGAGCTGACCATCCAGCACACCTACGTGGCCGGCGGCGACTTCACCATTCCGCCCCGCCCCAAGGTCGGCCTGCCCGGCGCCTGGTTCGACCTCGACGCCGCGAGCGGCAAGTTCAGGATCGCCAAGATATTCGCGGGCCAGAACGAAGAGGAGATCTATCGCTCACCGCTCACCGAGATCGGGGTGGACGCCAAGGTGGGTGACTACGTTCTCGCCGTGGACGGCGTCGAATTGAAGGCCACCGACGACCCGTACATGCACCTTCGGGGCAAGGCCGACCGGCCCATCGCCCTGACCCTCAACGCTCGGCCGACGATGGAAGGCGCGCGGACGGTGACCTATAACCCGATCACCAGCGAGTCCGACCTCGTGTACCTGGACATGATCAGCAAGAACCGAAAGCGGGTCGCCGACCTGACCCACGGTCGGGTGGGCTATCTCCACATCCCCGAC
>JAENWE010000487.1 GCA_016650185.1 Vicinamibacteria bacterium
GTCTCCAAGTTTTGCCGAACCCTGTCGACCTTGATCGCCTCGGGCGTGCCCATCCTCGACGGCATCGAAATCACGGCCCGGACCGCCGGAAACGCCATTGTCGAGGACGCGCTGATGTCGGTCCGCAAGTCGGTGGAAGGCGGTCTCACCATTGCCCAGCCGCTCAAGGAGACGAAGATCTTCCCCGGCATGGTGGTCCAGATGATCAGCGTCGGCGAGCAGACGGGCGCGCTCGACGCCATGCTGTCCAAGGTCGCGGACTTCTACGAGGACGAGGTGGATCAGGCGGTGGCGAACATGCTGACCCTGATGGAACCCGTGATGATCCTGTTTCTGGGAACGACGGTCGGAGGCATCGTCATCGCGATGTACCTGCCGCTGTTCGCGCTCATCTCTCAGCTGTCTTGACCCGGACCAGATTCCCTCATGAATAGTCCGGGTTAGGGCGTTGGCCGAGCCGGGTCGGCCCGTCCTCGTGCCGGAAAGGCCGCGGTGATCAGTCGCCTGCGGGAGCACCCCTCCCCTCCAGACGTCGCCCTTTCGTTGGGCGCCCTGATCGGGTTTCGCCTGGTGATCGTCACCGTCCTCCTTTTTGTGGCGGGCTACATCGAGGCGGTCCAAGAAGGCACGCTGAGGACGCCGATCTTCGTGCTGATCTCGGCGACGTTCGCCTTGAACGTCGTCTACGCCATCCTGATCGGCCTCGCGCCCTATCGGCTTCAGGCCCAGGTTCAGATTCTGGGCGATCTGGTGGTGGTCACCGGGTTCGTTTACTTGACCGGCGTCGAGCGCACCGGCTTTTCGATTCTCTATCCGATCAGCGTCCTTTGCGGCAGCGTATTGCTCGGGCGCGGTTTCTTCTTCGCCACCGTGGCGAATGTTCTGTTCGCCTCGGTTCTTCTCCTCGTTCGAGCCGACGTGATTCCCGAGGAGGCGGTCGGGCAAATTGCCAGCGGACCGGCGCGGGGATTGTTTGGCGCGCTGGTGGGCATGGCTCTGTCGTCCTACCCGGTGGCGGCCCTCGGCCAGTTTCTGACTCGCGCGCTCAAGCAGGCCGGGGAGAGTCTGGACGCGGCGGCGGGCGAAGTGGCGACACTTCAGGATTTCAACCGCCTGGTGGTCGAGAATATTCACAGCGGCTTGCTGGTGACGGACAGTCTGGATCGGGTGTCCTTCGTGAATGCCAGCGCCGCGGAAATGCTCGGCCTTCAGCGCGACGCTCTTTGGAACAGACCGCTGAGCGAGGTATTCAATTCGAACGAGTTGAGCCATCGAGGCCACCCGGATTCTGAAACCACGCTGGAACTCGAGTACCTCATGAGTGATGGCGAGCCGAGGACGCTGGGCCTCTGGATTTCGGAACTTTCCGGCGCAGCCGCCGGCGGACGCCTGCTCGTTATGCGCGACTCGACCGTCGTGCGCCGGCTGGAAGCCCAGGCCCTGCTCAATGAGAAGCTGGCGGTGGCCGGCAGCACCGCGGCTCAGCTGGCCCACGAGATTCGCAATCCTCTGGGCGCGATCAGCGCGGCCACCAAACTCTTGTCTGAGGGGACGCCCATCGCCGACGATCAGAAAAGTCTGCTCCGCATCATCTCGAAGGAGGCCGATCGTCTGGCCACCACGGTGACCACGTATCTGCGGGACGTCAAGACCCAGGACGTGGTCGTGTTTTGCGACCTGAACACCGTTCTTTCGGACGCGGTCCGCCTCATTGAGATCAGCCCTGAGCGCCAGCCCGAGCACCGAATCACCTTCACCCCGAACCCCTCGCCTCTTCGCGTGGCGATTGCCGAGGACGAACTCATGCAGGTCCTATGGAATCTCGCCCGAAATGGGCTGGAAGCGATGCCCGGTGGTGGTTGCCTGAGTTTTTCGATCACTCCGGCGCAAGGAGCGGTCGAGATCGAGGTCGCCGACCAGGGTCAGGGAATGGATCGCCGTCGACTCATCCAGCTTTTTGAGCCTCTGCGCACCAGCAAGGCCATGGGCACCGGCCTGGGCCTCGCCATCGCGCACCGGCTGGTCCGGGCCCGGGGTGGGGATCTCCTCATCTCCTCGGA
>JAENWE010000488.1 GCA_016650185.1 Vicinamibacteria bacterium
TCGCTCATCTCGGCCTTCTCGATCTTCTCGCGCAGCTCGGAGATCTCGCGCTGCTGATCGTCGCCGTCGCCCAGTTCCTTCTGGATGGCCTTCATCTGCTCGCGCAGGTAGTACTCGCGCTGGTTCTTCTGCAGTTCGGTCTTGACCTGGTTCTGGATCTTCGAACCGACTTCC
The DNA here is from genome assembly GCA_016650185.1 of Vicinamibacteria bacterium. Lineage (GTDB taxonomy): Bacteria > Acidobacteriota > Vicinamibacteria > Fen-336 > JAGNNV01 > JAGNNV01. Next base: position 175 of record JAENWE010000488.1, read on the forward strand.
AGAACCTCGAGGTCCTTGGCCAGGAGCCGATTCACCCGCTCGAGGCGTTCGTGGACGGACAGCACTTCGAGCAGCTCCTGGCGTTGGCCGCTCACCAGCGAAGGCAGCGACGACGCGATGAAGTCGGCCAGGTGACTCGGATTCGTGGTCCGGGCCGCCATGTTCTTGAGTTCATCGGGCAGGTTCGGAGTGAGATCGACCGCCTTCTGGAACATCGAAAGCGCGGCCTGGGCGAGGGCTTTCACCTCAACCCGCTTTTCGGCGGAGTCAATGTCGCGGAGGACCTCGACCTTCGCCTTGATGTACGGCCGATACTGCGTGATCTCGGTGATCCGGAACCGGCCCACCCCCTGAACCACCAGCCGAAGAGTCCCGTCAGGGAATTTGAACATCTTGTGGATGTGGGTCAGGGTGCCGATCGAGAACAGGTCGGCCTCGACCGGATCGTCGACCGCGGCCTCTTTCTGGGTCAGGACACCGATGGTGCGCTGCTGGCGCACCGCATCGTTGACCAGGGTGACCGAGGCATCACGCGCGACCGCGAGGGGAAGCACGGCCTCCGGAAACAGGACGGTGTCCCGAAGCGGAAGAATGGCGATCTCGGACGGGAGATCCGAAAGGGACGACTGAGAGAAGCCTCCGGACTCAAAGTCGGGGGGCTGATTTTCTATGGGGTCGGACATTCGGAAACTCCCTTCTTGATCGTTCTCTGATGCGGCGGGTGCGGTCTTGGCTTGCGTCTTCGTGCCGGCCGGGGCGGGCTATTCGCGATCGAGGCGCAGGGCCACGACCAGAACCGAGTCGCCCCGCTGAACCCGAAGGCGAGCGACCTTGGCGGGTGCGAGCTTCCGGATGACTGAGTTGAACTCCCGGACCGAGGACACTTCCTGGCCCGAAGCCATGATGATGACGTCGCCGCGCGCCAGGCCGGCCAGTTCGGCGGCGCCGCCCGCTTCGACCGATCGCACGACCACGCCCCGAACATCGTCAAGACCCATGCGCTCACGCAGGGCCGGAGTCAGGGTCTGAAGGTCGACGCCGAGGTTCGTGGGGGCCGTCTCTTCGGCGACGCCTTCCTCTGCGCCGTCCTTTTGGCCCGAGAGGGTGGGCGTGCTGTCTGGGAAAGTGCCGAGGGTGATCTTGACCGACTTCTCCGCGCCGGCTCGGATGAGCTTGAGGGTGACGGTGGTGCCGGGAGCGAGGCCCGAGATATAGGAGGTCAGGGCGCCATTGTCCTTGACCAGACGGCCATCGACTTCAAAGATGTAGTCCTCGAGCTGGATGCCCGCCTTCTCGGCCGGGCTGTTCTTGGTCACATCCGTGACCACCACGCCCTGGGCGGAGTCGCGCTTGAAAGTGAGCGCGATGTCTTCCGTGGCGCTTTGAATCTGGACGCCGAGCCAGCCGCGAGTCACCTTGCCGTTCTTCTTGAGCTGGGGAATGATGGACTTCGCCACGTTGATGGGGACGGAGAAGCCGACGCCCGCGTTCTGGGCCAGTCCCTGCGTGATGATGAGCGTATTGATGCCGATCACCTGGCCGCGGGTGTTCATGAGGGGGCCACCGGAATTGCCGGGGTTGATGGCGGCGTCGGTCTGGAGCATGTCGACCCCGGTTCCCTGCTGGCCGAGAGTCAGGTTGCGGCCCTTGGCCGAGACCACGCCGACGCTCAGGCTGTTGCCGAAGCCGAACGGGCTTCCAATGGCCATCACCCACTCCCCCATTTCGGCCGCGTCGGAGTCCCCCATCTCGAGCACGGTGAGCGGTTCCCTGGGCTCGATCTTGATGACGGCCACGTCGGTGCGAGCGTCCTTCCCCAGCACCTTGGCGTCGTAACGCTTGCCCGAAAGGAGAGTTACGCTGATCTGGTCCGCCTCATCCACCACATGCCGGTTGGTGAGGATGGTCCCGTCGGCGTCGATGATGAAACCGGATCCTCCGGCCCGCTGATTCTGCTCAGACGAGGGTCCCAGGGGATCCTCGTCCTGGAAAAACGGAAACGGAAGTTGACGTCCGCCACGGCTGCGGGCCTTGGGTTTTTGCGATGTGGTGATGTTGACCACACCCGGGTTCTTGGACTTGACGATGTTCCGAAACGTATCCAGAGTGAAGGGCGCATCCTGCGCAGGGGCCGGTGCTGCGGCCGCCTCAATCGCTCTGGCCTCGGCGGTGAGCGGTCTTCGGATCTGGGACTGGAAGAACGCGGCGAGGAGCGTCGTGGCCATTGCCACGGCGAAAAACGTCGCCACTGCCCGGGATCTGGAAGTCATCGTCGTTGTTTTTCCTTTGGCTGTGTGGGGAGTGCTTGGTGGTGGCGAGAGTCCATAGGTGCGGAGCGGCGGATCGATCTGAAAGAGCAGCCCTCAGAGGATTCTACGCAGCAGGCCTTGAATAAGTCTGAATTAATGTGGAATGAAATCGTTCAATATGTGAGAAATGTGACAAAAAAAGCGAACGACAGAAATAAAAAAGGGAGCGGATCTCAAAAGAGGTGGGGGGCCGCAAGCCATTCGCCGGCCTGCTTTAGCCCCCCACACCCCCCTCGCTGCGGCCGAGTGAATCGGCCTTCGCTCGTTGCTGGCTAGATGCTCAGCCCCGGGCGCAACGCGGGCCTGCTATCAATAATCATCCATGCCCATGCCGCCCGGACCACCGGGGCCGGCAGGCATCGCGGACTTCTTCTCGGGGATCTCGGCCACCACCGCTTCGGTGGTGAGGAGAAGTCCGGCGATGGAAGCCGCGTTCTGGATGGCGAAACGGACCACCTTGGCGGGATCGATGACCCCTTCCTCGGTGAGGTTCTCGTACTTGTCGGTGCGGGCGTTGTAGCCCTCATCCGCCTTCATATCGCGAACCTTGGCGACCACGATGCTGCCTTCCATGCCCGCGTTGATGGCGATCCAGCGCATCGGCTCTTCGATCGCGCGACGGATGATGGCCGCACCCGCCTTCTGGTCCTCAGTGAGGGACTTCCCATCAATGAGTTTCTGGAGGGCCGGGATGGAGCGGAGCAGAGCGACGCCGCCGCCGGGAACGATGCCTTCTTCGACCGCTGCCTTGGTCGCGTGCATCGCGTCTTCGACGCGGGCCTTCTTTTCCTTCATCTCGGTCTCGGTGGCCGCACCGACGCGGATCACCGCGACGCCGCCCACCAGCTTGGCCAGACGCTCCTGGAGCTTCTCGCGATCGTAGTCGGACGTGGTCTCTTCGACCTGGGTCCGGATCTGCTTGACCCGGGCCTCGATGTCCTTCGACTTCCCAGCACCTTCGATGATGGTCGTGTTCTCTTTGTCGATCACGATCTTCTTGGCCCGACCGAGGTCTTCCATCTTGAGGTTCTCGAGCTTGATGCCGAGGTCCTCGGTAATGGCCTTGCCGCCGGTCAGGCAGGAGATGTCTTCGAGCATGGCCTTGCGACGATCGCCATAACCCGGAGCCTTCACCGCCGCCACCTTGAGGGTGCCGCGGAGCTTGTTGACCACCAGGGTCGCAAGCGCCTCACCTTCGATGTCTTCCGCGATGATCACGAGGGGCTTGCCCTGCTGGGCCACCTTCTCGAGAACCGGGAGGAGATCCTTCATGCTCGAGATCTTCTTCTCGAACGAGAGGATGTACGCGTCCTCGAGAACCGCTTCCATGCGCTCGGAATCGGTCACGAAGTAGGGGGAGAGATACCCACGGTCGAACCGCATGCCCTCGACGACCTCGAGAGAGGTCTCCATGGAGCGCGACTCTTCCACCGTGATGACGCCGTCCTTGCCGACCTTTTCCATCGCTTCCGCGATGATCTTGCCGA
>JAENWE010000489.1 GCA_016650185.1 Vicinamibacteria bacterium
GAGATCCTTCGAGGGGTCGTAGTCGAACGACGATTCGAACTGATAGAGCATGTCGTTGGCGTCGCTCGCGGCCAGGCGCTGGGCCACCATCTCGTCGAAGAAAGCGTCGGCGGCGTCGCGCGAGGGTGCGCGCCTCTGCCACATCAGGGGCACGCTGGACATGAAGATGCCGGTGTAGACCGCGCCGCGCAGGCCTTCGGGCTGCGCCTTGTATTCCCCGCCCATCCAGGTCGGATCCTGGCGGATGGAGTCGCTCACCATGCGCCGGAACATGCGGTTGCGGCCGGAGATCTGAACCGGAAGGGAGGCGAGCGGCATGGCCGCGTCCATGAAATCGGGATAGCGCTCGGCCCACATCCATGAGTGCATCCCGCCCATCGAGGTGCCCATGACCAGACGAAGATGGTTGACCTTGAGGCCTTCGGTGAGAAGCACGTACTGCCCGCGCACGAGGTCGCCATAACCGTAGCGAGGAAACTTTGCGTGGAGGCCGTCGCTGGGCTTGCTCGACTTGCCGTGGCCGATGTTGTCGGGAAGGATGATGAAATGTCTCGCGGCATCGAGAAGTTGCCCGGGACCGAAGAGAACGCCCGCGAAGTTGTCGGTCAGAAACTGCGCTCCGGTGCCGCCGGTGCCGTGCAGGATCAGAACAGCATTGGTCACCTGGCCGCGGGCATTTCGGGCCGGCTGACCAAGAGTCCGGTAGTGGAGGTTGAGGAGAGGCAGGGTTCCGCCGGAGTCGAACTTGAAGTCGCGAACCTGAAAGTCGCCCTCGCTCACTGCGGGTTTGACGGCCCCGGTCTGGGCCTGCGCGCCGGGCAGAGCGGCGAAGAGAACGATGAGAGCGGCTCCGACGAGGGTGCGTGGTGTGATCATGCCCCTCAACTTAAGCGACCAGCGAAGGCCGGACAAAGGGCGGCCTGAACGAGCGCTTCACCGGGCCGGCCACCTACGACCTCGGGACCGCCACGATCCTTCCCGGCCTCATCGACGTCCACGCTCACCTGGCCTGGTACGTCTGGGGCACGGACGACTTTGCCGGCCGCATCTCGGTGGCCACCGCTGTCGCGTTCGCCCTTGTCGGCATCGGTCTCCTGGTGCTGGATCGTGAGACAGGGTTGCTGGCCACGGCCGCCGCGCTCCTGGTCGGGCAGGATCGGGCGGCGACTCCGAGCTAGAACTTCAACTCGACGGTTCCGGTCACGGTGCGCGGATTGCCCTGAGATCCCTGCAGGATGCCGAGGGCGGGGATGTTGTAGCCGTTGGTCAGGTACTCCTTGTCGGCCAGGTTCTTGCCGTTGACGGCCAGGCGGAAGTGGCCGCCCGGGGCGAGCCAGCTGATGTACGCGTCCCAGAGGCTATAGGCCTTTTGAGAAATCGGAAGGAGGGGCGTGCCCGGGCGACCCGGATACTGGCCCCCCTCGTTGGTCAGGGTGGAGTCGTCGCGGTAGGCGACACCGACGCTGGCCACCAGCAGCCCGCGCCTCACCACACCGCGGCCGGTCGCTCGCAGGGCGCCCGTGAACTTGGGCGCGTTGGTGATCACCTGCGTGTCGACGAAACCGTCGTTGTTGTTGTCCAGGGGATCGGGTTTGGCGCCGAGGTAGCTCCCCTGCCCTGAGAAGCCAAGCCAGCTGAAGCCCACGGACGAGGCGTCGAACTCCACTTCCACCCCCTTCAGGGTCGCGTTGCCGGCATTGAGGAATTGCCCGAAGAACTGGCCGTTGAGCGTGGTGAAGGTGCTGACCTGGACGTCCTTGTAGTTTCCGTAGAAGGCGGCGGCGTTGAGCACCAGCCGGTGGTCGGCGAGCACGGACTTGATTCCCGCCTCGACGACGTCGAGCACCTCGTCAACGAACGGCTGATCCGAACCGGGTGCGGCAATGGTGTTGGCGCGGACGTTGAAGCCGCCGCTCTTGAAGCCGCGGGAGGCCGACAAATAGGCCATGGCGGTCTTCGAGAAGGCGTAATCCAGGCCGAGCCGGGGAGCGAAGGACGAGAAGGTCTTGCTCTTGTCGAAGGCGGCGGCCACCGCGAGGACCCGGGTGAAAGTGCTGTCGTAGGCCGCGTTGAACACGTGCGCCTTCTTCTCCTCCGAAGTCAATCGCGCGCCGGCATTGAGGGTGAGCTTGGGGGTGAGCTTGTAACTGCCATCCAGGAAGCCGGCGATGGACTTGGTCTTCACGCTGCCATCGGTGGTGCCGAAGCTCGAGGCCACGAAGATGTTCTTCACCACCCCTCCGGCTTCGCCGTCCAGGTAGTAAGCACCGAGGATGCCGCTCAACTTGTCGCCGCTGTCGTGGAGGAGTTGAAACTCCTGAGTGGTCTGGTGGTCGGAGTAGGTGGCGGTGACGTCGGCGATCTTTCCCGGAGTGGTGTCGAAATCGATGCTGTTCACGGAGTCGGACTTGCGGTAGGCGGTGATGGACCGGAATCGCCATTTCGGGTTGATGGTCCAGTGGAGATTCAAGGCCTCGCCCTGGGCGTCCGTGCTGTTGAGGGGCGCCAGGCCGCTGCGGGTGTCGAAGATGTGGGCCTCCGGCGGACA
>JAENWE010000490.1 GCA_016650185.1 Vicinamibacteria bacterium
CTTCGGTGTTGAGTTGCGCTACCACTCCCCGCAAACCATCTACGCGATTCCGGGCGACGGATGGGCGAAGTTTCGTGAGTTCGAGCAGCAAGGCGAGCTACCTGTTATCGCTTACGTGCCTCCCTTCTCTGGCCTCGAGCCATCTGAGAAGTGGCTGGATATCTCTCCTCTCCGCCAGCAAGTGGGAAAGGGCCAGCCGGGCAGTGTCCTTCGAAACCTGCTCCTGCGCGTTTGTCCTTCGCCCGATCGCCCCGTCGAGGGTCGGAATGGGCGAGGGTCAATGCTGCCGCCGGACTGGCAGGAACTGGCCGCGGTCGTCAAGCGGTGGTTTTCGGTGGACATTCGCGAGCCGAAATATGAGTCCGCCAAGGATGTCTACATCACCGTGGAGTACAGGCAGAACGGCAAGGACTACGACATCATCGCAGGTGGGAGTGGCTTCCATCAGACCCTCACTCTTCTGGCTTTCTTGCACGGCTACCGCCCCACAACAATCTTGTTGGACGAGCCGGATGCTCATCTGCACGTCAACCTCCAACGGGAAAGTCTGGATTATTTCAAGCGGAAGTCGGCCGAAAAGGGCACACAATTCCTGATCGCGACGCATGCGGAAGAGTTTGCCCGGGGAGTTGATGCCGCCCAGATCGTCTCGCTTCTCAGCCATAGACCCATTCGCATTGAGTCCACACCCGCCGTTCTTCGGGCCATGTCCGAGGTTTCCAACGAAGAGATCACGCGGCTCATGGCCTCGCCGCGGATCCTGTACGTCGAGGGGGAGAGCGACGAGCGCATCCTCCGCGCGTGGGCCGAACAGTGCGGCGCACAGGCGGAGATGGACCTGTTCTGTTTCCGGACACTGGGCGGCGGGCCCAAGGCTGCAATGAAGGACCGCGCGGACGAGCATTTCGCCGCTCTCAAGCAGATCATCCCAGCCGCGTCGCGGTTAATGCTTTTTGACTACGACGAGAAGGACGCGGCCTTCCACCCGAAGGCGGACAACAAGTCGCTGATCGAATGGAAGCGCAAGAACATAGAAAACTACCTGCTCGTGCCGGAGGCATGGAAGCGGGCGGCGCTCCAATTGATGGGATGGGAAAGAGACAACCTGTTTGCGCATCAGATCATGCTGGACATCGACACATTCTTTGCCGCCCAGAACCTGACCCTGCCACCGGGGCAGACCTGGCGCAACGTCACGGCGAATATCTTCAACGTCGTCGACGGAAAACGGCTGCTGTTTGAGAACGACGATTCGCTCTTCCACAAGCTGCGACGAGGTTCACCTTCCGTGACAGCGATCCGAGAGCAAATTGCCCTGCATATGGTGGCAGACGAGATCCATGACGACGTTCATGGTTTTATCGGACGGCTCGTTGCTCTCGCGAAGTGAGACGGATGCTGGCCTTGGAAACGCCGATTGGCGATGACCGTCTGAGGTCGGTCGCCGCCGCTATCGACACGATCCGGGAAGTCGCGAGCGAGTGCTCTGAGCCTGGTTGGAACGGGGAGGGCGCTCCCGCCGTCGATGCCGCAACGGTCAGTCGCGCCATTGCGTTTGTTCGTGCGCTACCCGGGTGGGCTCCACTGCCGGAGTTCTGTCCTGAGCCCGACGGCTCCATCTGTCTCGACTGGATTCCGTCCCGGAGCCGCATGTTGTCGGTGAGTGTCGGCCGAACAGACCGGTTGGCGTGTGCATGGCTAATCGGACCCACCAGCGGACATGCGGTGAGTCCATTTGATGGTGAGGTCATTCCGCCTGAGGTCCTCGATCGGATCCGCGAGACCATGAAAGACGCGTAGTCGCGCCCCCATGAATTTCCGAATCGCCGACACGTTTACCGACAGCGCATCGCGACGACTGGGTTGGATAGGGCGCCCCTGACCGCGCCCGGATTTCAGGCTTCGGCCGGGTCCTTGGGTTCGACGCCCCTCTTGGGCGCGATGAGGCCGAGGGCCTTCATCTTCTTATAGAGGTACGAGCGCTCGACGCCCAGGGCCTCGGCGGTCCGGCTCATGTTGCCGTGACAGGCCTCGTGTTTCTTCGCGATATAGCGGCGTTCGAAGGCTTCGCGAGCCTGGGCGAGGGTGTCGAAATCCCCCAGCGAAGGCGCGGGGGGCGGGGAGGCGAGCGAAGGGGACGGAGCCGGAGAAGGGGCAGGGGGAGATAGAGACAATGAGGCCGGGTCGGGGGCCGACGGCGGTCGCAGCACGCGCAGATCACTCACTTCCACCACATCGCCCTTCGCCATGATGACGTGGCGCTCCACCATGTTCCGCAGCTCGCGCACGTTGCCCGGCCAGTCGTGGGCCACCAGCATCTGCATGGCCTCGGGCGAATAATCCTTGATGTGGCGCCCGTACTCGACCGCATACCCCTGGCTGAAGTGGCGCACCAGCATCTCAATATCGGACCGGCGCTCGCGCAGAGGGATGACGTGGATCGGAATCACGTTGAGCCTGAAGTAGAGATCGTCGCGGAAGGCGCCCCGGCGGATTTCATCCTCAAGGTTCTTGTTGGTGGCCGCGATCACTCGCACGTCGACGGTGACGCTGGGAGACCCGCCCACTGGTTCGATCTTCTGTTCCTGAAGGGCGCGCAGGACCTTGGCCTGGGTCTTCAGGGTCATGTCGCCGACTTCATCCAGGAACAAGGTGCCGCCATCCGCCATTTCGAACTTGCCCTTGCGCGAAGCGGTGGCCCCGGTGAAC
>JAENWE010000491.1 GCA_016650185.1 Vicinamibacteria bacterium
GTACGGCTTCGAGTCTCCGTTCAAGGCCGATGTCTACTTCGTCAACACCCGCCTCTTTACCGGCAACAAGTGGGGCACTGCGAACCCCATCATGATGCGCGACGCCGACTTCGGCATCGTTCGCGTGCGCGCCTTCGGCACTTACGACTTCCGGGTGGTGGATCCCAAGGTCTTCTTGAAGGAAGTGGCGGGCACCGATCACAATTTCCGGCTCGACGAGTTCGCCGACGCCATGCGATCCCGCCTCGTCTCCATGTTCTCCGACGCGCTGGGGGCCGCGAAGATCCCGGTGGTGGGCCTGGTGGGCCGATACGGCGAGCTGGGCGACGCTCTGCTGAACGTTATCAATCCCGTCATCCACGACAAATACGGCCTCGAGCTGGGCTCGTTCATCATCGAGAACGTCTCGGTGCCGCCCGAAGTGGAGCAGGCCATCGACAAGCGTGCGGCCATGTCCACCCTGGGGAATCTGAACGACTACGTGAAGTACCAGATGGGCCAGTCGCTGCCCCAGGCGGGCGGCGGTGGTGGGGGCGCCGGCGTGGGCGGACCGATGGAGATGGCCATGGGCTTCGCCATGGCCCAGCAGATGATGCAGGGGATGGCCGCGCCAGGGGGCGGCGCCGCCGGAGCCTTCCCGGTTCCGGGCGCTCCGGGCCTGCCTGCGGCGGCTCCCTCCGCCTTTCCGGAGCTTTTGGGCCCCGCGGACGCCGCCAAGATCATGGGCGTTTCCGAATCCGACGTTCTCGCCACCATCGAGTCCGGTGAATTGAAGGCCAAGAAGATTGGGTCTCAGTTCCGGATCACCCGCGCGGCCCTCGACGAATTCCTGAAGAGCTGAATCGGCCGGCGAACGGAGCACCCAATTTGAAGGCTCCCCGCGCTTGTGAACTCAGTGCTTGAGCCACGATGGCGCGGGGTCGGGCGTCGGCGAGGGTCGATGGCGCCGGTGCGTGGGGGGCTGCGCCGGTGAGCGAGATTCAGGCGAGTTCGAAATTCGCCTGCCCGGCCTGCGGAGCGGAGGCCATCTGGAATCCCGGGAAGAACGCGCTTGTCTGCGCGTTCTGCGGCACCCAGTCTGCGTCGGCGCTCAAGGTCGAGGGTGGGATCATCGAGCACGACCTCAAGCAGACTCTGGCCTCACTCAAGGGGCGCGAGATGGGGTTTGCCCGGGCCGCCATCGAAGTCAAATGCCAGAGCTGCCAGGCCATCTCATCCTTCGAGCCCAATCGCGTGGCCCAGAACTGCGAGTTCTGCGGTTCGGCGTCGCTCGTGCCCTACGAGGAGGTGAACGAAGTCCTCCGGCCGGAGAGCCTGCTGCCGATGAAGGTCGCCGAATCGAAAGTGCGGGAGGACATGCGGCGCTGGTACCGCTCGCGCTGGTTCGCCCCAAACGCCCTGGGCGAGAGAGCCATGACCGACACTCTGCGCGGCCTGTACCTGCCCTACTGGACGTTCGACGCCAGGGTTCACGCGGCGTGGTGGGCGGAGTCCGGAACGTACTATTACACCACCGAGAGCTACACCGAGAACGGACAGAGGCGCACTCGTCAGGTGCAGCACACCCGCTGGAGCCCGGCCTCCGGCGAGCTCGACCACTTCTTCGATGATGAGCTGATTTGCGGGTCTCGGGGCGTGCACCCGAAGCTGCTTCGCCAGGTGGAGCCGTTTCCCACCCGGGAGGCGGTGCCCTACGACCCGGGGTATCTCGCGGGCTTCGTGGTCGAGCGCTATCAGGTCGATTTGGGAACAGCCTCCCAGACCTCGCAATCCTCGATGGAGCAGCAGATGGAAACATTCTGCGCCCAGCAAGTTCCAGGAGACACGCACCGAAACCTGCGAACCCAACAGGAACACTCAGGCCAGACCTTCAAGCACGTCCTGGCCCCTCTCTGGCTTCTGACCTACGTGTATCGCGGCAAGCCGTTTCAGGTGGTGGTGAACGGCTACACGGGCAAGATCGCGGGTGAGCATCCCCTTTCCTGGGTCAAGATCTTCTTCGCGGCCCTGGCGGCGATCATCGCAGCGATCGTCGTGATCTCAATCTCGAACTAGGCGTTTCTCAGAACCCACCACCGTCTTCGCGAAGGCCGCCGCGTTGTGCGTGGCCTGAAGCGACCTCGCCGTCCTGCCGAGACTGCTTCATCCCATGCATTCCGTCGGGGTCCTGCTGAGGACGACGGTCGAAAACGCCACATATTGGGCCCTTTCCGTCATTGCGAACGACCCGTCGTATCTTCGGGGAGTGAAGCAATCTCGCGGCCCCGCCGAGATCGCTTCAGTCCATGGAAGAACTCCGGGTCCTTCGCGATGAC
>JAENWE010000492.1 GCA_016650185.1 Vicinamibacteria bacterium
CCCGGGGTCGCGTCCCAGGAGACCGGAACGCGACGTTGAGCGTCCACCATGGCGTTCTTCACGTTGGGGCAACTGACCGCGTGAACGGAAACGCCCTGGCCTCGGGTGATGTATCCGATGATGGGATCGCCCTGAATGGGCGAACAGCAGCGCGCCCGATACACGAGCAGATGATCGACTCCCTGCACGGAGATCCGAGCATCCCCCGGAGTGACCGAGCGGCTGGGTCTAACCGGGGTGGGCTGCGTCTTGCCTCTCAGTTCAGGTGGAGTCAGCTTCTCGATAAGCGATGCGGCGTCGATGCGGCCGAAGCCCAGCGAGGAAAGAACATCGTCGAAACGATTTCCCGCCCCGAGCTCTCGGCCGAGCGATTCGATTCTGCCCGCTTCGTCCTCGATCGTCTTTGATCGAAGAGGGGACTTTTTCCATTCCCGCTCGAGCAAACGACGGCCCAGGTCACGCGCCTGCTGCCTCTCGGCCAAATGCAGGTCGTGCTTGATGCGCGAGCGCGCGCGGGAGGTCACCGCGAAATTTAGCCAGTCCCGGCTGGGGTGCTGTCCGGGTGCGGTGAGGATCTCCACGATGTCCCCGTTCTTGAGCTTGGTCCGGAGAGGAACGATCCGTCCGCCTACCCGCGCGCCCACGCATCGCCTTCCAATCTCCGTGTGAATGGCGAAGGCGAAATCGATCGGCGTGGCTCCCCGCGGCAACGACCGCACGGCGCCCTTGGGGGTAAAGCAGTACACCTCTTCCGGGTACAGATCCAGCTTCAGTGAACTCAGGAATTCCTTCGGATCCTGCACGTCCTCCAAAAGCTGTCTCAGCCAGGCGAAGGTTTCGTCGTCTCGCGAAAGATTCGGCTGACCTTCCTTGTACTTCCAGTGGGCGGCGATGCCTTCCTCCGCGATCCGGTGCATTTCTTCGGTTCGGATCTGGACCTCGAAAGGCGTACCGTGGTCTCCCACCAGCGAGGTGTGAAGGGAGCGATAGCCGTTCGGGCGAGGGATGGCGATGAGATCCTTGATGCGTCCCGGCACCGGCTTGAGCGCGTGATGGAGCAGACCCAGGACGGCATAGCAATCCGAGACCGAGGTCACCACCACGCGTAGCGCGATGAAGTCGTACAGCTCGTCGAGATCAATTTTTTGACGGATCAGCTTCTGATGAATGGAGAAGAGGCGCTTGACCCGTCCGTCGATCCTGGCCTCGATGTGGGCTTCAGCGATGAGGCCCTTGATCACGCCGCTCATCCTTGAGATCACCGCCTCCGCCTCGGCGCGACGCCCTTTCACGCGTTTCGCGAGGGCGCGGTACGCCTCGGGCTCGAGGTGCTTGAAGGACAGATCCTCGAGCTCGTTCTTGATCCGGCTCATCCCCAGGCGGCCGGCCAGGGCCGCGTAGATCTCCATCGTCTCTTCCGCGATGCGCAGGCGCTTTTCCTCGGGCAGGTGCTCGAGGGTCCTCATGTTGTGGAGGCGATCCGCGAGCTTCACCAGAATCACGCGGACATCGTCGACCATCGCCAGAAGCAGCTTCCGGAAACTCTCGGCCTGGCGGTCCTCCGCCGAGGAGAATGAGATCTGCGAGATCTTGGTGAGGCCCTCCACGATGTGCAGGACCACCGGACCAAATTTATCCTCGAGCTCCTTCGGGGTGGCGAGGGTGTCCTCCAAGGCGTCATGGAGCAGGCCCACGGCCACGCAGATGGGGTCGAGCCGCCAGGAGGCGAGGATGCTCGCGACCTCAAGGGGATGCGAGAGGTAGGGCTCACCGCTGGCCCTGACCTGGCCCTTGTGGGCGACCGCTGAGAAGACGTAGGCGCGACGCAACACGTCGAGGTCGGCTCCGGGGTGGTGGAGCTGAACGGTTTCGGCGATCTCCTCGAAGCGGATCATGGCGTTGTCGAAGCACCAATTATGGCCTTCGAAGGGCCGCCAGCGCGCATACGGCCCCCAGGATCGCGGCCATGGGGACCCGGTCTGGAGGGCCAGCCCCCCAGAATCTCACCATGGAAGAAAGAGCCCTTCGCGTCCTCACCCTCACGCGCCTACAGGGCTTTGGCCCCCGTCGTCTCGCGAGCCTCGTCCGGGTGGGCGGGATTGATGAGGTCTATGAGAAGCCTCGCCGGTTCGCGCATCTGATCGGCCCTGTGGCCCTCCGGCGTCTTGAAGACCACTCCGCCCGGCGTGAGGCCGAACGGGTCTTCGACCAGGCGAAGGGGAAGGGTCAGTCGGTCATCGTGCTCGACTCGCCCGAGTATCCGACGTCTTTGGCGGCACTCTACGATCCGCCTCCCGTTCTTTTTCTGCGCGGACTATTGCGCCGTGAGGTTCGCCGCGTGGCCATCGTGGGCGCGCGCGGCGCCACGCCATGGGGGCGCTCCTTCGCTCGGGACCTGGCCCGGGGGCTCGCCGCGCGAGGTATCGAGGTGATCTCCGGCCTGGCCCGGGGCATCGATGGAGCAGCCCATGAGGGGGCGTTGTCAGGAAAGGGCTCGACGCTCGCCGTACTGGGCTCGAGCGTCGACATCATCTACCCGGGTGAACACGTGGATCTGGCTGGTCGGATCGAAAAATCGGGAGGCGTGCTCTCCGAACTACCGCCCGGCACGGGGCCCACCGCGGCTCAGTTCCCCAGCCGAAACCGGATCATCGTCGGCTTGTCCGAGGCGGTGGTCGTGGTCGAGGCAGGAGCCAAGAGCGGCGCCCTCATCACCGCCCGCGTAGCCCTCGAGGAAGGTCGCGATGTATTGGCAGTTCCGGGCCGGCCGGCGGACCCGCTGGCCTTTGGCCCAAACCTTCTTCTACGCGACGGAGCGGTCCTGACCCGGGGCACAGAAGACGTACTCGAGCATCTCGGGCTCGTCTCCACCCCCAGCCAGGCGGCGGGCCGGGCCGCCGATCCAATTCTTGAAAAACTCGCTCATTCAGCACCCAAATCGGTCGATCAACTTGCTGTGGATACAGGCCTTGCTCCCCCCTTGCTGATAGCCCGCTTATCCGAGCTCGAGATAGACGGAAAGATCGAAAGATTGCCAGGCACTTTGTTCCGCAGCGCAAGTCCGGCATAACCTAGAAAGGAAAACGCATCACCCAAGTCAAGGAAGAAAGACCTGTCATCTTGCCAAATCGCCTCGTCATTGTTGAGTCGCCCGCCAAAGCCAAGACCATTAATAAGTATCTCGGGAAGGGGTACACCGTAAAGGCCTCGATGGGCCACGTCCGCGATTTGCCCAAGAGCAAACTGGGTGTGGATGTCGAGAAAGGCTTCGAGATCGACTACGAAGTCTTGCCCACCCGCAAGAAGATCATGGACGAACTCAAGAAGGCGGCGAAAGACGCGGACGAAGTCTTCCTGGCCGCCGACCCTGATCGCGAGGGAGAGGCCATCTGCTGGCACCTGGCCCAGGAACTGGGCGGCAAGAAGGCGAAGGGCAAGTCGAAGTTCAAGCGCGTGGTCTTTCACGAGATCACCAAGACCGCCATTCAGAAGGCCTTCGAGCATCCCGAGGATCTGAACATTCAGAAAGTGGATGCGCAGCAGGCGCGCCGCGTTCTCGATCGTCTGGTCGGATACAAAGTCTCTCCCATCTTGTGGGACAAGGTGCGGCGCGGTCTCTCCGCCGGTCGTGTTCAATCCGTGGCCTTACGTCTGATCTGCGAGAGAGAACGCGAGATCAAGGCGTTTGTGCCCGAGGAATACTGGTCGATCGTGGCCCACCTCGACAGCGGCGTGCCGCCCACAGTGCCGGCGGGCCTTTCGAGGAAGAACGGAGAGAAGATCGAGATCACCAACGAAGCGGACGCGATGGCCGTCCGCAAGGATCTGGAGAAGGCCGCTTACCGCGTTTCCAAGGTCACGAGGAAAGAGCGCAAGCGCTATCCCGTGCCGCCCTTCATTACGTCCAAGCTTCAGCAGGACGCCTTCCGAAAACTGCGCTTTCCCGTCAAGAAAACCATGCAGGTCGCGCAGAAGCTCTATGAAGGCCTCGAGGTTGGTCTCGAGGGCAGCGTCGGTCTGATCACGTACATGAGAACCGACTCGACCCGCGTCTCCGACGATGCCCTGACGGCCGTGCGCGACCACATCGGCTCCGCCTATGGTGACGACTATCTGCCCGAAAAGCCGATTCTCTACAAGACGAAGGAAGGCGCCCAGGACGCCCACGAGGCCATCCGGCCGACGGACCTCACCCTCACCCCCTCGAGCTTGCGCAAGCACCTCGGCAAGGACGAGATCGCGCTCTACGAGTTGATCTGGAATCGCTTCGTGGCCTCCCAGATGAGACCGGCGGTCTTCGACGAAACCGCGGTGGAGATCACGGCCTCCGAATACCTGCTGCGGGCGCGAGGCCAGGTCATGAAGTTCAAAGGGTTCCTGGCCGTTTACGAGGAATCCAGGGACGAAGTGGCAAAGGCGAAAGCCAGGAAGACAGAAGCCATGGGCGGGCCCACCGCGGAAGCCGATGCGGAGCCCGAAGCGAAGGAGGGTCTGCCTCCGCTTGAAGAAGGGCAAAAACTCAAGCTTCAGAAGCTGGACACCGATCAGCATTTCACCGAGCCGCCGCCGCGTTTTTCGGAAGCAAGCCTGGTGAAAGAGCTCGAAGAAAACGGCATCGGCCGCCCTTCGACGTACGCCTCGATTATCTCCACCATCGAAGCGCGCGACTACATCGAGAAGCGCGACGGCCGCCTCTGGCCGAGCGAAATCGGGTTTTTGGTCACCGACCTTCTGGTCGAAAACTTCGCCGACATCGTCAACGTGGAATACACCGCGGCCATGGAGCACGAACTGGACGAGATCGAGGAGGGCACCGACACCCTTCTCAACACCTTGAACCAGTTCTGGAAGAAGTTCGAGAAAGACCTGAAGCTCGCGTCCAAGAAGATGCGGTCGGTCAAGGGTGTCGAGGAAAAGACCGACGAGATCTGCGACAAGTGCGGCTCGCCCATGGTGATGAAGTGGGGCCGCTACGGCCGCTTCCTCGCCTGTTCCAACTATCCCGACTGCAAGACCACGAGACAGCTTGCGGGGGCGTCCGAGGGCGCGCCCGAGGCCTCCGAGGAGGCCCTATCGCAGCCGTGTCCGGAGCACGCGGAAATGCTCGTGCCCCGCAAGGGCCGGTTCGGTTTCTTCCTGGCCTGCCCGAAATATCCTGACTGCAAAGTTACCAAGAAGCTCGTCCGTGGCGCGGAGGGTCGGCTCGAACTCGAGAAGCTCAAGCCCATTGAGAACGAGTTTTGTCCTGAGTGCGCGAAGCCTCTCGCCTGGCGCAAAGGCCGATTCGGCAACTTCATCGCCTGCTCCGACTATCCCACCTGCAAGTACATCAAGAAGAAGGAGGCCAAGGACATCGGCCTTCTCTGCCCCGAGTGCCATGAAGGCCAGGTGGTCGAACGCAAGGGCCGGTTCGGCAAGCCCTTCTACGGTTGCCGCCAGTATCCGAAATGCAGGTTCACCGCCTACCACCGGCCCTTGGCCGAGCCGTGTCCCAAGTGCGCGAAGCCGTATCTGCTTCAGAAGGACACCAAGAAGCAGGGTTGGATGATTGCCTGTTCCGACGAGGAGTGCGGCTACGAACGGCCCATGGACGGGGCTCCGGACTGGTTTGTCGCGGCGGCGCCTTTGCCCGAGCCCGCCGAGAAGGCCAGTTGATCTCCGCGCCGAGGGTCACGGTGGTGGGCGGCGGCCTGGCCGGCAGCGAGGCCACCTGGCAACTCGCCAAGCGGGGGGTGGGCGTCGATCTTTACGAGATGCGTCCGGTGTTGAAGACGCCGGTGCATCAAACCTCGGACTTCGCCGAACTCGTTTGCTCGAACTCCCTGCGCGGGAACGATCTGGATCAGGCCGCGGGCGTCCTCAAGGAAGAAATGCGGCGGCTCGATTCGATCATTATCAGGGTGGCGGACGAAGTCCGCGTCCCTGCGGGCAGCGCTCTGGCGGTGGATCGCGGTATTTTTGCCCAGAGGATCACGGAAGAAATCACCAGGCTGAGCGGTGTGGTCATTCATCGTGAAGAGTGCCGGTCCATCCCGCAGGCGCCTCTCACCATCGTGGCCACCGGGCCTCTCACCTCCGACTCTCTCGCCCAGGACATCGCCCGATTCGTCGGCGACACCCACCTTCATTTCTACGATGCGGTGAGCCCGGTCATCGAGGCGGAGAGCATCGACATGAACAAGGTCTTTCGCGCCTCCCGATACCAGAAAGGCACGGACGACTACCTCAACTGCCCCATGGAGGAGGCCGAGTACCGCGCGTTTTTCACTGCCCTCATGGCCGCGGAGTGCTCCGAGGTCAAGGACTTCGAAAAGGAATTCTTTTTCGAGGGCTGCCTTCCCATCGAGGTGATCGCGAGCCGAGGCCCCGAGACCATGCGTTTTGGACCGATGAAGCCCGTGGGCCTCCTGGATCCGTCAACCGGCCGCCGTCCCTTCGCCGTGGTGCAGTTGCGGCAGGACAATCTGGCCGCCAGCCACTTTTCGATGGTCGGTTTTCAGACCCATCTCAAGTGGCCCGAGCAGAAGCGAATCTTCAGGATGATCCCCGGTCTCGAAAACGCCGAGTTCGTGCGCTTTGGGATGATCCATCGCAATACGTTCATCAATTCGCCCAAAGCTCTTGAGGCGACGTTTGAGGCACGGGTGCGCCCAGGACTCTTCTTCGCCGGACAGATGAGCGGGGTTGAGGGCTACGTCGAGTCCGCCGCCTCGGGGTTGCTCGCCGGGATCGCGGCCGCCGCTCGCGCTCGGGGCGCTCAGCCGCAGCCTTTTCCGGTCGAGACCGCTATGGGGGCGCTGGGCCGCTATATCTCAGGGAGCGATCCGAAGCACTATCAGCCGACGAACATCGTTTTCGGTCTCTTTCCGGACCTTGCCGAGCCCATTCGGGACAAGCGCCATCGCCGTCGCGCTATCTCTGAGCGCGCACTCCTGTCCCTCGCCGATTTCATGAGCAGGGATTTTGGGGCCAAGGAGGCGACGCAACCCGTCGTCGCGTGATCCATGCAGGAGGAAGTCGCCCGCTTCGTTGACTACCTGGCCAACGAACGCAACGCGTCGCCCCACACTCTCCGGGCCTATTCGAAAGACCTGAGTCAGCTTGAGGCGTTCGCGGGTGGGCGACTGGGCCATGAACCGGCCCCGATCGAGATCGATCTCTGGCTCTTGAGGGCCTTTTTCGCCGACCTTCATGGTCGCAAGGCCTCGGCCACAACCGCGGGAAGGAAACTCGCGACTTTTCGCTCATTTTTCAGATTCTTGTGCCGGGAGGGCACACTCATCAAGAATCCCGCGAGAAGTTTGCTTGGTCCTCGAAAGGACCTCCGGATCCCGACCTATCTCCAGGAGGCGGAAGTTGACGACCTTATCAATACTTCTGATAAGACTAATTCAGTTGAAACCAGAGACACAGCAGTTCTGGAACTCCTTTACTCGACGGGGATGAGATGCTCTGAGATCGTCGGTTTGACACTGGCTGACGTCGACACAGAGAACAGGTCCATTCGTATACTTGGTAAAGGAAGAAAAGAACGCTGGACACCATTCGGTGTTCCGGCTAATTTAGCCTTAACGAGATATTTATCAGGCAGGGGTCCTGTGTCAAGCAGTGACCCACTGTTTGTCGGGCAAGGAGGAAGACACCTTTCGGATCGAACGGTGAGGCGAATCGTGGCCAGGGGCCTCTTAAGAGCCTCGATTCGGACCAAGGCCAGCACACACACTTTGAGACACTCGTTCGCGACCCATCTCCTCCAGAGAGGGGGCGACCTCAGGTCGATTCAGGAGCTTCTTGGCCACTCCAGCCTCTCAACCACGCAACGCTATACCCACGTAAATCCCAAATATTTGCTCGATATATACAAACAGACTCATCCAAAGGCCTGAAACTGTTTATGGCCGCCCGCGTCTCAAGCCTAGAAGCCAGGATTATTCCGGCTGATGCATAACAGTTCGAAGATGTCAGACGAGCAGCTCGTCGAAGCTTTCCAGGCGGGCCACGTGGCCGCGTACGACGAACTTGTGTCTCGTTGGCAGTCCAAGATCCGGGGTGCCGTTTGGCGCGTCCTGGGATCGACCGAGGACGCTGCAGACATCACTCAGGAGGCCTTCCTGAGAGCTTTCCGCGGCCTCAAGGCCTTCAAGCGTGAGGCCAAGTTTTCCTCCTGGATTTACCAGATCGCCCTCAATCTTTGTCGCGACTCACTGCGTCGTAAGAAGGGAAAGAACTATGTCAGTCTTGACGAACCCGAACCGAAGATTCCCCTGCTGCTCTCGAAGGGCCCATCGCCTCTCGAGCTCAGTGAGGGGAATCAACTCGCCCATCGGGTGCGTTCGGCCATTCAGAAACTCTCCGAAGATCAGCGAGAGGTCATCGTGCTGAAGGAATACGAGGGCTTGACCTTTGCGGAAATCGCGGAGACCCTCGGCCTGCCCACCTCAACCGTGAAGACCCGCCTCTATCGCGGGCTGGTGGAGATGAAGCAGCATCTGGCCCGGGACGGTGTGACCGGCGCTTCTTCCATTCCCGATTCCACAGAGTCTTAATCCACAGAGTCTTAAAAGGATCACCGAAACCTTGAGAATCACTTATCTTCTGGACCTATTGCCATGACGGATCATCTCAACTGCAAATCCAACTGTGAGACCATGCGCGACGACATCGTCGCCCTTCTCTACGACGACGGCGACGTCGCGGAGCGATCGCGCGCTCGCGATCATCTCGCGGCATGCGTTCCCTGCCGGACCGAGTATTCCGATCTCAAGGCCGTCCGAAAAGAGCTTGGCGCCTGGGGCCTTCCCGCCGCCGCCCCTCTCGCCTCTCTCGCTCCGAGGATAGCCTGGGGGCGCTGGCTTCCGGTCGGCCTTGCCGCCGCTGCCGGTCTCATGCTCGGACTCGGCCTTTCGATGGTGGGTCGGAATGCCCTCCTTCCGGGAGAAGGCGTTCCCTTCGCGTCCAGCCAGTCCCCGTCCAGTCTCCGTTCGAACCCTGGGGCTACGCCGAGGTTCGTGTCCTATGACGAGCTGCAGGAGCTGCTGCAGAGTCAGGAAAGTCGGCATCGGGCGGAGATTGCCGACCTGCGCACCACTCTAGTTCAGGTCTCGGAATCGCTTGCCCCTCCGGAGACCTCACTAAAATCCGTCTCGACCGTGTCGCCCGCGGTGATCGAGAAGCTTCTGAAAGAAAGCGAGGCGCGGCAAGCACGGCTCGTCGACGCGCGGCTGACCGGTTTGAGAACCCAGACCGATCTACAGCGACAGTACGACATGGCCCAGATCGCCGCCGGCCTCGCCTATATCGACTCCCGAACCGGCGCGGACGCAGCCCGAACCAGCGAACTGATGAAGAACCTCGTGCGCGTGACCGCCAAACCGCAGGACCGCTGATCACGTTCTAATCCCCCATGCTGATCGCCCTAGCCCTCGCCATCACAGCCGCCCCCTCTCAGGGCGCGGTCCTACCGTCGGCCCGACGCCAGGTTGAGTGGGTCCAGGCCCAGGGTTTGGATGGCCAGGCCGTCGACGGTCGGCGACTCGAATTACAGCGGTTCTCCGCGCGCCTCGAACAGAACCTCGCGGCGGCCTGCCGGCCCGCCGAGCCGATGGTCTTCATGTCGGGCCTTCCCGAAACGCGCTTTGTCTATCTGGACGGGGTGGGCGCCATCTTCCTGCTTCCAGCTCGATCCCTCCCCAACCCGCCCACACCACGGCCCGATCAGCCGGCTCCGGAGTTGTCGGTGTCCAGAGCCAGGCATGGATCGTCCGAGAGCCCCCGCGTTCTGGTGATCCAGAGGCCGAGCGATCTTACCGATCTCGAAGCCCGCATTCGTGAGACCCGCAAAGAAGCCGAACGCATGCGCGCCCAGGCCGACGTCGCCTTCGCCGATGCAGAACGACAGCTCATGGCCGAACTCCGGCCGGGTCTTTCTGAGTCGGGCGTCACCACGAGTTTTCCGGTCCCCTGGACCCTCTTTCTGGAAGATATGGTCGAGGACAGCCGCCCGTCGGATCAGGTTGAGAAGGACGTGAAAGACGCCCTCGTGGCCACGATCATCGAAAACTCCACGCTCCTCAAATCGCTTCAGCCCGCCGAAATGGTCACCGCATCAGTCGATCTGGTGTCGCGGCCTCAGCCCTGGGTTCGCGCGAAGCCGGCGCGAACCGTGGTAGTCAGAGCCAAGAAGGCCGATCTTGATGCCTTCGTCCTGGGCCGGCTGAGCAAAGACGACCTGCTCAAGCTTGTACAGACGAAGGCTTACTAGTCCACATCAG
>JAENWE010000493.1 GCA_016650185.1 Vicinamibacteria bacterium
GTGATATGGCAGATCAGAATGACCTTGGTCTTCGCGGTGACGTTCTTGACGAACCGCTCGTACAGATCGTCCATCGAAGGCGCGGGCACCGGAAATGAGAACTGCTTCAGAACCACGCCGTCGCGACGCTCGCGCTGCTTCCAGGCGGTGATCATGCGCGGGTAATCCTGATTCGTGGTCAGAATCTCGTCGCCCGCCTTCAAGTCAAGGCCCATGATGCAGATCTCAAGCGACTCGCTGGCGTTTCGGGTGATCGCCATTTCCTCGGGATCACAGCCAAACTCCAGGGCCAGGTCGCGGCGGACGCCTTCAATGCCCGGCTCGAGCTGTTGCCACATATTGTAGGCGGGCGCCTGATTCGACTGTTCGAGATAGCGCTGCAAAGCGTCCATCACCACTCGCGGCGACGGGCAAACGCCGCCGTTGTTCAGATTGATCATGGTCCGGTCGAGGGAAAAAGCGCCCTGAATCTCGCGCCAATAGTCTTCGTTATTGGCCATCTCGCCGGCCCCCGCGCGGCCCGCGGCGGACCCAGCGGCCTGGACCACGTCCAGTGCCCGGTCCCGAAACGCCACCGCGGCGGCCGAAGCGGCCCCCACTCTCGAGAGAAACGCGCGCCTTGTGGCCATGCCGGCCTCCTCTTGGTCGAACGATCTGTTATGGCCTCGCCGGGCCCAACTTCGCCGGACTATCGATCACCACTCGTGCGGAGCATAAGTCCTGGGAATCCCGTTCGGGCCGGTGAGGACCGATTTCAATCAGGAGGGCGACGAGACTAGGATTCAGGGATGGTCGCCTCCGCCTCAAGAAGAACACCCTCGGCGATTGACGCCTTGGGCGAGGGAATCTCCCACATGCGGGAGAAGCTGTTCCCATTCAGTTTCGTCGGCTGGCTCACCCTGGGTTTCGTGAGCCTCCTGGAAAGCTGCGGCTCGGGAAGCGGCGGGGGCGGGGGGATCCAGAACCGACTAGGAAAGTCTGGAGGAGCCTCGGGATCGATCGGAGACCCGATCCGGGCCATTGAGGGAGCGTTCAACTGGATCGCCGACCACATGATCCTGTTCGTGGGCGGCCTCATGGTCGTGATGCTGGTCTCGCTTCTGTTCATGTGGCTGCGCTCGCGCACCATCTTTGTCTACATCGATGACGTCGCCACGGGCCGCTTCGATCTGGTCCGACCCTGGGGCCAGCACGGGGCGCTTGCCGATTCGTTTTTCGGCCTGAGCCTGGTCGTCCAGGGGACCGCCTTCATCGTCATCGTTCTGATCGTGGGCCTTGGCACCCTGTTCGTGGTCTGGGCCCGGGCTCAGGCGTGGGCCGTGGGCGTGATCCTCATGGGCGTCATCCCCATCGGCTTCATCTTCGTGCTGGCCCTTATCACCGCGGCCCTCCTCGACATGGCTCTGCGGGATTTCATCGCTCCCATTCAGATCTCAAGGAATCTGGGATCCCAGGCGGCCGGAGGGGTGCTCCTGTCGATGGTGTCCGGAAATCCAGGCCTTTTCATCGGCTATGCGCTCCTCAAATTCCTGGTGGGCATCGGGATCGGAATTGTGCTCTTCATCGGAGTGTGCCTCACCTGCTGTATCGGCGCGCTTCCTCTGGTGAACCAGACGCTCTTCCAGCCGATCTATTACGCCGAACGCGCGTGGTCGCTCAAGCTCCTGGCCCAGATGGGGGATGATGTCGCGGGGACGCTTCTTCCCCCTCCCTCCGGCTCTCGCTACGACGACCCGGGCGACGCGCCGACCGGACCCATTAACCTGTCTGAAGTCAATCTGGACGAGCCTCAGGTGTAGCAGCCCGTGGTGAAAGTCGGGTTGCGTCGGAAGCAACCGGACTTTCACCACGGGACGCTAGCGCAGTTCCGAAGCGATGAGGGCCACCGGCATCATGCCGGCGGCGTGGAACTCGTCAAAGAAGCGGCGCAGAGAAAACGAGTTGCCCTGCGTGTGCGCCAGATTCCCGAGCAGCTCCTCGATCTGGAGCTTCCCGGTCAGGTAGCTCGTCCCATAGCCCGGCTGCTGCAAATAGAGCTGCTGTTCCCCCCAGTTGGTCGAGCCGTCCTCCCGCAGCCAGCCGCGCGGGGTATTGATGTGGGCGAAATGGCGCGCTTCGTCGACGGTCAACTCGCCGCTGTGGACCTTGAGGCCGGCGAGGCCGCGGGCTGCTCGGTTGGCCACCAGGATGTAAACGAGTTCGCGCGAACGCGGCCGGTCATTGAACAGTCCTGCTCCCATGAGTATCTCTTCGGTGGCCGTGGCCAGACCCTCGGCGCGACCATCCCAGATGTTGTAGAGCGACGGCGTCTGGCGAATGATGCTCTCGTGGGGCTCGTGCTTCGCGCGGGCGCGGTCGAACCAGTGGGTCCCGTGGCAACGCATGACCCGCGGATCACGGAACTCGATCTGGGCGAAGAAGTCCCGTTCATTCGGGGCCTGGAAGCCGCCCTCCCGCTCGCGCAGCGCCTGATCCATCCAGGGCTTGACCGCCATCACGTTGTTCGTCTCGAGGAACTTCATGAAGTCGGTCACGCCCTGGCCGAAGAGACGATGGAGTTCTTCGGCGTTGTCGATGGGCGCCAGGGCAGGCAGCCGCTGATTGTCGTTCTCGACCAGGGCGAGGTAAGCCCGGGCCCGTGAGAGCTCGCGCTCCATCAGAAGAACTTCATCGGCGAAGGTATAAGGACTCAAGTGCACGTGGCGCATGTACCAGTTGTAGTTCTCGATACCGACGCCGGCCCGGCCCTTCTTTTGAGGCAAACGGTCCTTGAGCCAGGTCCCGAACGCGTCGAAGGCCGCGGCGCCCTTCATCGCGTCGCTCGCGAGTTCCGGATGGGCCGCTCGGGCCCCCGCCGCGAACTCCTCCAGAATCCGTTTCTGGGCGGCGGCGTTCCGAATGCCGATGGCCCACAAATCCCGAACATCCCCGATCAGATTCAGCCGGGCCTGATCGAGAACCCGAGGAATAACGGAGAGGCGAGCCCGCAGCCTCGAGACATCCGCGGCGGCCAAGGGCGGAAGGTACGCCCACAGATCGGTGGCGGCCAGGTGAACGGGGCCTTCGCGGGCCGGAACGTCGCTTTCTCCGTCCAGGGCCAGCACATAGAACGACGGATCGGTCGCCCAAGGCTTCAACACGCGATGATCGAAGTCGAGGCCGTTGAACTCGGCCTCGACGATCTTGTAGTCGTTGCGCGCGGCGAGCGGCCAGGCCGCGGTATTCATGGCTTGAAGACGCGGCCTCCAGACCCCGGTCAGGGCCGCATGCTGGACCGTCATCGCCTTCGCGGTGTAGTCGGGCACACCGTCGAGCACGGTCGGCCTCTGGAATTCGCGCCATTCCTGGAAGAAGGCGACAAGGTCCTGATGAGTGCTGGTCATGGCCTGAGGGTTCTCCTTTGTTGGGAAAGGTGGCGTGACGGCCGAGGCGGACACGAGAGCGGCGGCGGTGATCACGACAATCAAGAAATTCATGAGCGGTCCAAATACTCCCTTGAATGGTTGCGAAGGCACACTACCCTTTTTGGGCCGGACCTCGGTCAAAGGTCCCATCGTCTACACTCCGCAAGCGGCGTCTCGGCTCTGGGGGTGGCCGCAGGTTTGGCGTCAAATGACGCGGGCTTGGGCCCGAGTGGATGGAGAGTGTGCGCATGAGACGAACGGTGATGACGGCGATTCTGATCGCATCGGCAGGGGGTCTGGCTGAGGCTCAGAACGAGGCGGCGGGACTTGAGAACTCGGTGGTCAAGGTCTTCTCATCAATGCGCTACCCGGATCCCTACAAACCCTGGACCAAGCAGGCGCCCACCGAAGCCACGGGAAGCGGAGTCGTGATCTCCGGCAACCGAATCCTCACGAACGCTCACGTGGTCATGTACGCGAGCGAGGTTCAGATCCGGGCAAATCAGTCAGGCAACAAACTGACCGCGCGCGTGGAGACCCTGGCCCGGGATATGGATCTTGCCATCCTGAAGCTCGAGGACAGCGCCTTTTTCGCCGATCACCCGCCCCTTGGTTGCGGCAGCACCCTGCCGGAGATCAAGGATGCGGTCATGGCCTTCGGTTATCCGGTGGGGGGCGACAGTCTCTCCGTGACCAAGGGAATTGTTTCGCGAATCGACTTCGCGCCTTATGGGTACGATCCGGGCGGGACCGGCACCGCGGGCCTCCGGATCCAGGTGGACGCCGCCATCAACCCCGGCAACAGCGGCGGGCCGGCGGTGGTGGGCGACAAGATGATCGGTCTCGCCTTCTCGTCGCTCGGGGGGGCGCAGAACATCAGCTACATCATTCCGTGCGCCGAGATCGAGCCCTATCTGGCCGATGTGGCCGATGGCCGATACGACGGAAAACCGGTCCTGACCGATCGCCTGCAGACTCTCGAGAACGCGGCCCTGCGAACCTTCCTGCGTCTGCCGAAGGAGACGCAAGGGATCGTGGTGGACGAGCCGAAGGACGATCCCGCAGGCGCGGGGCTCCGGAAGTGGGACGTCATCACGAAGATCGGAACCAGCAACGTGGACGATCAGGGCATGGTGAGACTCGGCTCCAACTCTCGGGTGGGCTTTCAATATCTCGTCCAGAGCACGGCGAAGGGCGGCAAGGTGCCCCTCACGGTGGTTCGGGATTCCAAGACCGTTCAACTCGATCTCGCCGTGAAGGCGGCTGAACCAGGGCTCATTCCAAGCCTGGACGGCGAGTACCCCTCGTATTTTGTTTACGGCCCCCTCGTCTTTTCGAACGCCAGCATGGAATATGTAAGCGGCTTCCTGCGCAACAACGGAATGGGCAACATGCTGGGCGTGATGACGAGTTCTCTGGTCAAACGAATGCTCGACAAGCCGGCTTTCCCGGGCGAAAGTCTGGTCGTGGTCGCGGCGCCGTTCTTCCCTCATCGCCTCTCCCAGGGTTACTCCAACCCGATGGGACTGGTGCTGAGGAAATTGAACGGCACGCCGGTCACGAGCCTTGTCCATCTGGTCGAGATGCTGCGCGACCAGACCGCTGAGTTCGTAACCCTGGAGTTCGAGGGAGTGTTCACCGAGACCCTGGTGTTCTCTCACAAGGAGGTTCTCTCCGCCACGGAGGCCATCCTGACCGACAATGGGGTGCGCAGTCAGGGTTCGGCGGATACACTCGCGATCTGGAACGCGAAGCCGGCGCCTTAGCGCCGGAGGTCGATCTCATGCGAAAGCGACTCAGGAAGAAGCGGGAGGAAGGCGAGTTCGCGGGATACTCGTTCGGCGTGTCCTATGTACTCGACGATGTTTCGAGCCAACGCGCGAACGAATTCCTGGACCGCTTCGTGGAGAATGCCATCGAACCAAACGGACTGGAATGCCACGGGGCCCGGTGGGACCGGGAGTGGGATTTTCGGGTGGCCCGAGCCGACGACTCCAAGCCCTCGGCCGCCCAGCGCGCGGCGGTGATTGAGTGGCTCAAAAGTCGGAAAGAGGTCTCGCGGTTCAACGTCGAGGAGTTGTCGTAGCTGCTATCCAGGGGAACCCCGCCGCCTGAGCGTCTTTCATCGCCGGCCTCGTCCTTAGGATCAGCGGGCGTATATTGAGGTCCGGAGGGCCCCGAATGAAGACCACCGAACGCCAAGCTGGCGACATCACGATTCTCGACGTACAGGGCCGGATCATGTTTGGCGACGGCGAGGACGGTTTCCGCGACGCGGTGACGAAAACGATCGAGTCCGGACGCGTGAAGCTCGTTATCAATATGGCTGAGGTGCCCTTTGTGGATTCGGCAGGTCTGAGCCAGTTGATCCGGACCTACGTGACCACCGGCAAAAGAGGAGGTCAGATGAAGTTGCTCAACCTCACGAAAAGAGTCCGGGAGCTCCTGACCATCACCAAACTGCTCACGGTCTTGGAGGAGTTCGAGTCCGAAGAGGAGGCGGTCGCGAGTTTCGGAGAGATGTCTCTTCCGTAACGACTCCGGGGCGGGCCGACGGATTTCTCGTCAAACCCGAGGGACCTATCCGCCGCTGCCAAGAAACCCACGCCAGAACGGACATTTCAGGCACTTTCCCGTCACTGTGAGCCGTGGACGGACTCCGTCCGTGACTTTGGGGAGAAACCCCACCACCGTCATCGCGAAGGACCCGGA
>JAENWE010000494.1 GCA_016650185.1 Vicinamibacteria bacterium
CCCAAGGCGAGAACAACCTGAACCAGAAGCGGTATCGGAAAGAGCAGGGCGGCCCATGAGAGCTTGTGGTTCCAGACCACGAAGAACAGCAAGATGGGCAGGGAGAGGATGAAGTTGAAGAGATTCGTGATCACGCTGACCGTAGGGAGGATCTCGGGGGGGAAGAGGACCTTCTTGAGCAGCCCTCCGCTGCTCACCAGAACGGTGGCGCCCTCCAGGACCGCGGCCTGGAAGAAGGTCCAAGGCAGTATCCCGCAGGCGAAGAACAGGAGGTACGGCTCCATTTCCTTGGGTCTTTGCCCGGGAAGGACGTACGCGAACACCAGGCCGTAGGTCAGCAGGTTGAGGAGCGGGTTGATGAAGCTCCAGACGAAGCCGAGGATACTCCCCCGATAGCGGGCCTTGAGCTCGCGCGAGACAAGGCTCTCTATGAGGGCTCTGTAGCGAAAAAGCGTTCGAATCTGGGCGAGGATCTGTGGCCGCGCGCTTAGGCGCCCTTGTTGTGGGAGGCCGCGGCCAGACGGGCGACCGCGCGAACATAGTCCTCTTGCGCTTCTTTGAAGCCAGCCTCGTCTTTGACTCTCTTCATCCGCTCGGCCGCGCTCGTCTTCGCGGTCTCGGCTCGGACGACGTCGATCTGGTCGGCCCGCTCGCCGCTTTCGGCCATGATGTGAACTCGGTCCGGAAGGACCTCACAGAACCCGAATAGGCAGAGGATGTGGCCGGTCTCGGTTCCCTGCCGGTAGATGATCTCGCCCGCGCCCAGCGTGGTCAACATCGGGATGTGGCCAGGCAGGACACCGAAGGACCCTTCGGACCCCGGGGCCTGAACGGAGTCCACCTCATCGCGGAAAAGCAGTCCGTCCGGGGTGACGACTTCGAGCGTGAGCTTCGTTGGGCGAGGAGCGTCGGCCATGGGTTTCGTTCCCTAAGCCGCCAGCTTCTTGGCCTGATCGAGAACGTCTTCGATGGCGCCCGCCATATAGAAGGCCTGCTCGGGCAGCTGATCCACATCTCCGTTGACGATCGTCTTGAAACTGCGGACGTTGTCTTCGAGGGACACGTACTTGCCCGGGATGCCGGTGAACTGTTCGCCCACGTGGAACGGCTGGGAGAGGAACTTCTGGATCTTGCGGGCGCGACCTACCACCACGCGATCGTCTTCGGAAAGCTCGTCAATGCCGAGAATGGCGATGATGTCCTGGAGATCCTTGTAACGCTGAAGAATCTGCTTCACCGCGAGGGCGGTCTCGTAGTGCTCCTTGCCGAGGATCCGTGGATCGAGGATGCGCGACGACGAAGCCAGAGGATCGACGGCGGGATAGATGCCGAGCTGCGCGATCTGGCGGGACAGGTTCGTGGTCGCGTCGAGGTGGGCGAACGCGGTGGCGGGTGCCGGGTCGGTGTAGTCATCAGCGGGAACGTAAATCGCCTGAATCGACGTAATCGAACCCTTCTTGGTGGACGTGATGCGCTCCTGGAGGGCGCCCATTTCGGTTTGAAGGGTAGGCTGGTAGCCGACGGCAGAGGGCATACGGCCAAGGAGCGCCGAGACTTCGGACCCGGCCTGGGTGAACCGGAAGATGTTGTCCACGAAGAGAAGAACGTCCTTTCCTTCCTCGTCGCGGAAGTACTCGGCCGCGGTGAGGCCGGTAAGGGCGACGCGCAGGCGCGCTCCGGGCGGCTCGGTCATCTGGCCGTAGATGAGGGCGGCCTTGCTCTTCTCGAAGTTCTTGACGTCAAGGACGCCGGATTCCTGGAATTCAAGCCAGAGGTCGTTGCCCTCGCGCGTTCGCTCGCCGACCCCGGCGAACACGGAAACGCCACCGTGCTTCTTCGCGAGGTTGTAGATGAGTTCCTGAATGATGACGGTTTTGCCGACGCCGGCGCCGCCGAACAGGCCAATCTTGCCGCCGCGGAGATACGGCTCGATCAGGTCGATGACCTTGATTCCGGTCTCGAACATTTCGAGTTTGGTCGACTGCTGATCGAAGGCCGGCGCAGGGCGGTGAATCGGATATCGCTTGTCGGTCTTGACCGGACCGAACTCGTCTACCGGCTCACCCAGGACGTTCAGAACCCGACCCAGGGTGGCGGGGCCCACCGGCACCATGATGGCGGCTCCGGTGTCCTTCGCGGGCATGCCTCGAACCATCCCGTCCGTGGGCTGCATGCTGACGCAGCG
>JAENWE010000495.1 GCA_016650185.1 Vicinamibacteria bacterium
AAGCTGGTAGTGGGGCTTGCCCGTCTTCGCGTCGAACACGGAAAGAATCGCCGAGTTCGTCTTCAGCAGATAGAGGAATCCATCGTAGAGCAGGGGGGACGGCACGTAGGGCGTGTCCCGATCCAGCGACCAGACGATGGCGTTCGTGGCGTCCAGGTCGCCTTTGGCGTCGGCGAGGCGGATTGCCTTGAGGTTGTTGCCGCGATACCCACTGGTTGCGATGACCATGCCCTCTTCGCCCACCGGCGAGGGAATCGGGTTCATGGTCAGTCCCTTGCTGTGCCACACCACGTTCCCGGTCTCGAGATCGTAACTTTGCAGACGCTTCATTCCCGGGACGATCACCTGCGCGCGGCCTTCGTGTTCGACCACGAACGGCGTGGCCCAGGTGTCGATCTCGTCACGGCTGACCCGCCACAGTTCACGTCCGGTGCGTTTGTCGAGCGCGGTGACGAAAGACTCTTTCGTGTGATCCCACACGACCACGAGGTGATTCTTGTGGAGGACCGGGGTGCTGCCCTCGCCGAACTCATTGCGCATCGACTTGTCGCCAAGGTCTTTCTCCCAGATCAGCTTGCCGCTCATGTCATAGGCGAAGATGCCGCGCGACTCGAACGACGCGATGACCACCTCGCCGTCGGTGATGGCCGACGAGGACGCCCAGGTGCCGTTGTCCTGGTGCGAGGCTTCGTGCGGGGCCGCTTCACGCGCCGTCCGCTCCCAGATCACCCGACCGTCGCGGCGATCCAGCGCCATCACCACGAAGCGATGAACGGCCCGCGGGCTGACCCCGCCCTTGGGAGAGTGCGAATCGGAGAGGCTCGAGCCCGAAGGGATCGCGGTGAGGACAAAGACTCGGTCGCCCCAAATGACCGGAGACGAGGATCCCCGCCCCGGAATCTCGGCCTTCCAGCGGAGATTCTTCGTCTCGCTCCACTCGGTGGGCGGATTCGCGGTTCTGGAAACGCCGTTCGCAAAAGGGCCGCGCCACTGCGGCCAATAGCGCTCGGCTAAGGGCGATTGCGCCCAGGAGGCGAGGGCCAACGCGCTGAGCATCAGGGTATGAGTGAACTGGGATGTAAGGCGCATGGAGCCGGTCCCTCCTTTTCGAGACCAGCAGGTTACCAAGGAGACGGAGCCCCTCTCCGATTCCAGCCGTGGGGGAGGGCGAGCGGTAAGCTCGGCCTCCCGAAGAGCCATGACCCGTCCTCCCATTCTTTTCGCCCTCCTGATCCTCACCGCCGCTGGAATGGCCGCCGTCCAAGCGCCGGATCGTCCGGCGCGTGACTGGCCGATGTGGGGAGGCACGCCCGGCCGCAACATGGTGTCGAGCGCCACCGGGTTGCCGTCCGAGTGGGACGTGGAGACCAGGAAGAACATCAAGTGGGTGGCCGAGATCGGCTCGCCGAGCTACGGCAATCCGGTGGTGGTGCCGGGCCTGGTGTTCGTCGGCACCAACAACGAAGCACTGCGTGACCCGAAGCAGGGTGGCGATCGCGGCGTGGTGATGGCGTTTCGGGAAGACACGGGCGAATTCTGGTGGCAGCACACCCACGCCAAGCTTGAGTCGGGCCAGGCGAACGACTGGCCCTACCAGGGCATCGCCTCCTCTCCGCTCGTCGACGGCAACCGGCTCTATTACGTCAGCAATCGTGGCGTCCTGCTCTGCGTCGACACCGAAGGCTTCCACGACCAGGAGAACGACGGCCCGCTCACCGACGAGGCCCTTACCGGTCCGACCGACGCCGATGTGATCTGGGCTTTCGACATGATCAAGGAGCTTGGCGTCTTTCCGCACAACCTCGCCAATTCCTCACCCACGATGTCGGGAGACCTGGTGTTCATCAGCACCTCGAACGGGCACGACGAGAGCCATGCCAAGGTTCCGCGGCCGAACGCTCCCTCGGTCATCGCGGTCAGCAAGACGACCGGCAAACTCGTGTGGGGGGACAACTCGGTCGGGGATCGCATTCTGCATGGGCAGTGGTCGTCGCCCGCGGTGGGGACGATCGGCGGGG
>JAENWE010000496.1 GCA_016650185.1 Vicinamibacteria bacterium
ACATCCCGCTTGGGTACGGTGCCGCGACGTGGCATGGTGTTGCTTTAGCGCTCCAGTACTTCTTATCCGTGAAACTTAGTGACGGCCTTTTGAAAACCTGCAAGAACTTAGGTTTTGCAAAGACCCTTGGAGCACTCCCCGGGGGACACCCGGGGTTCGACGCGAAAGGACCAGGCAGGGTTTGGATGCGGCTCAGACCCTGATGCGGTTCGATGCATCGAAGTGTGGCTCAAGGATCTTTCGCCCAATCGCTGAAATCAGCTGGTGGGCTGCTTCAGAGCTTCTGTGGCGGGATTTCCCAGGCTTCTCTTGATTTACTTTTTGCTTCGAGATCGTTCGGATTCTTAACCCGTACGACCCGATTTTTTCTCGGTTGACCTCGAAGGGGACGGCGATCTTAGACGAAAACTCTTAGAAACTAAACTCTTGTGGACGCAATTCCTTCAGAAAAGGAAGGCGGCGAGGGGCGACTCAGGCCGCTTTGGGCCGTTTTGCGCCGTACTTGCTGCGGCTTCGCTTGCGGCCCGCGACGCCGGTCGCGTCCAGGGACCCGCGGACGATGTGATAGCGAACGCCGGGGAGATCCTTCACGCGGCCGCCACGGATCAGGACCAGCGAGTGCTCCTGAAGATTATGGCCGACCCCGGGGATATAAGCGGTGACTTCAATGCCGTTCGTGAGCCGAACGCGGGCGACCTTGCGAAGGGCCGAGTTCGGCTTCTTGGGTGTGGTCGTGAACACGCGCACGCAGACGCCCCGCTTCTGGGGCGACTCCTGAAGCGCGGGGCTCGCAGTCTTCGACTTGAGCTTGGTGCGACCACTTCGTATCAACTGGCTGACGGTTGGCAAACTTCAATCACTCCTATGAGACAAGGACTGCGAAGTTTACCGGACCAAGATTCGATGTCAAGGTGCGCGCGGAAGAAAACCTGTGCCAAACGCGCATCCACATCGTCGGCGAGCGGCGCCACACGAAGGCTGCGGGGGTAAACCCTGGTCTCCTGGTGCGCCTATCGCTGGGTCGAAAGTCTGGCCAGCGAGTCGACAACCGCCTTGGCTTCGGCTCCGGAGATGATCTTCCAGGGCTCGAAAACCCCGGAGGGTCGGTTCTGCATGACCCCCGCGCCTAAGACTCTCAACACCGAGGCGTACTGGAGGTGGGACGGCGACATGTCGGCGGGAGGCGTGCCGCTCGATCGGCCCCAGCCGACCAGGTCGAGGACACGGGCGGCCACCACCGCAAGCTCCCCGCGCCGAACCGCGCCTGAGGGTTGGAACGTGTGGTTCGGATACACATCCATCAACCCGAGCTCGATCGCGCGCAAGACCTGCGGTCGGGCCCAGGTCCTCGATAGATCGGAGGCGACGCCGGCGACGGATGCGGGGGTTCGCGACTTCAGCGCCTCCACTCTGACCACCACCAGCGCGGCCAGCTCCGCCCGGGTGACCCGTGACGCGTCGCCAATCCCCCGCAGCGGCTCCGGCAAAGCGAGAAACGCGCGCCTTTCCTTGATTCGCGCCAGGAGGGCGGCGCCCTCGCTGTCTTCTGCGACGTCCTCCAACCCCCGTCTCAGCGCCGTCTCAGCGCCGTCCAGGTCACCGTCTTCGAGCCGCATCGATGCGATCCGGATGGCGATGTTTCGATCCGCATCCTGCGCCCCGCCCAGCACCGACAGGGCCTCGGTCCGCTGACCCGAGTCGACCAGCAGGTCGGCCAGTTCGAGACGCACGGGCGAAAGCTCCGGAGCCACGTCGAGGACCTTTCGGAGCATGACAATCGCCTCGGACTTCCGGCCTTCGGCCGAAAACGCTCCCGCCCGCGCGATGGCGGCTTCGGCCACATCCAGCTTGACTTCGTTCGCCCTTCGGGCCAGGGCGCCGTCGCGGGGTCGGAGGCGCGCCGCTCTCAAATACAAAGGAAGGGCCTCGTCCAGCTGACCGGCCTTCCGCCGGACCGAGGCCAGACCCACGAGGGCGGCGGCATCGTTCGGTTCAGCCCGCAGCACGGAGTCGAACATGACCTCTGCCTCTTTCATCCGATGGCCGCGAAGGGCGGCGAACGCTCGGATCGTCTGCCCGGCCCGAAAGCCGGGCCGGACGGCCATGATCTTGTTGACCGCCTGCTCGGCCCTCGCCACCTGACCGGTGAGGATGTCGTTCCAGGCGCGGTGAAGCTCTTTCTCCTCGCGAGAGCTCAGCTCCCCGCGACTGATCTCGGGGAAGATGTAGTCGGAGTCGTCCACCCGCGGCATCTCAACCCGGGGAGCGCAGGCGGGAAGGAACAGGGCCGCCATGAGACCGAGGGTGGCGAGGGCCTGGCGTGGCCGCAGAACGCCGCGGGCGCCGCTCTGGTTTTTCGGCGGCGTCATTGTGAGTTGATCACGGACTCCGTCCGCACCGTGCCAAATCTGGCAGAAACCCACAATCGTCATCGCGAAGGCTCCGTCGTTCTGCGGGCCTGAAGCGATCTCGCCGTCCTGCCGAGACTGCTTCGTCCCACGCATTCCGACGGGGTCCTGCTGAGGACGACGGTCGAAAACGCCACATATTGGGCACTTTTCGGAATGGCGGCGTCCCCCAAAATAGTCACGGACGGAGTCCGTCCACGGCTCGCAATGACG
>JAENWE010000497.1 GCA_016650185.1 Vicinamibacteria bacterium
ATAATGCGGGCTAGAACCTGAACAGCCTGGTGAATTTCAGGGCCAGCGTCCGGTTGGTCAGGAGAGGATCCTCTGAGAAACCTCCGCGGCCTTCGCTGTAGACCACGAACAGGTCGCTGCCCGGCTGATACTCCCAGCGAAAGCGCAGGCTCGAGCTCAGCGAATCGGACTTCGAGTTGTACTGAACATAGCCGCTGAGGGCCATGCGCGGGCTGAAGGTGACGTTGGCGCGGGCGCCGAAGAGACGGGTGTTGAAATCTCCTTCGGGCAGATCCACCCAGTTGAGGGACAGGCGCGGCTCGAGGGAGAACTTCGACCCGACCTGGATCCGGCCGTCGAAGGTCACGGCGTCCCGGTCGCCGCTCCAGAAGCTCCCTTTCTGATAGCTGACCTTCCCCGGCACCGTTCTTTGGGCTCCGAGCGTGTAGGTGAGCTTCACGTCCTGGAAGCCGTACTCGCCCACCGGAAGGACCACGTCCTTCGCGATCTCGAACTCCTTTGGAAGGAATTCGAAGGTGTTGGTGTACTCGACCTCCACCTGGTCGGAGTTCTCGAATTCGGTGCGAAATAGCCCTTGGACCATGCGGGTCTCGAGGCGGCCTCCGGGGTCGGTTATGCGATCGAAGTTGCCCTGCCATACGAACCGGCGAACCCAGTCGATGGAACGCGGACGGGGAGAGAAGCGGCCCTCCAGAAAATTGCGCCGAAACGCTTCTCGTTTGAGAAAGCCGAGCTCAGGCTGGAAACCCTTACCCGCGAAGATGTGCTCGAGCACCAGCCCGTAGCGGTCTCCCCCGTACTCGAGATTTCCTCGGTAGCTCGAGTGGTCGCCCCCGGTGGTTCCCCCCTGCTCCAGGCTCGTGCGGCTGGTGAGATAGGACGCATTCAGGTTCAGGTTCTGGAAGAAGGCGAAGTTCGCGTCCGCACCGAAGAGACTGTTGGAGCGCGCGCCTTCGGTCAGCGAGGTGCTGCGGTGGGTGCCGATGATTCCGATGTCACCGCGGGTGAAGATGTCGCGCCTGACCCGCAACACCGAGAAGTTGGTAGCCTGGATCAGCGGATTGTCGGCCACGCCCCGGGTCTGGATGTCGAGCGCGCCGATCTGGAAGGGGCCCGCCCGTCCGGCCACCCGGCCTCCGACCCGAATCGGATCCTGGCCCTCTTCGGTCAGCCCGATGCGCCGGCTGAAGAAAGGAATGGGAGCAAGCCCATCTCCTCCGCCGCCGGGCGAGCCTCCACCGAAGGCGAAGATGGCCTGGCCTTCCAGGAAGAACTCGCGCTTCTCCGGAAACAGCAGGCTGAAGCGAGTCAGGTTCACCTCTTGCTGGTCCTCCTCCACCTGAGCGAAATCGGTATTGAAGGTGAAATCCCCGATCAGGCCGCTGGTGAGGCCGTACTTGGCGTCGAAGCCGAAGTCGGCATCGGGGTGGTTCGAAAAGGGCTGCTCGGCCGTCCGGTCCGTGGTCAGCGAGGAGAGCCCATAGGGCTTGACCTCGAGGTTCCGGTTCGAGCCCGGGATCTCGACCCCGACCAGGGTCGCCGCCTCGGAAAAAATGAACAGGCCCCTCCCGCCTCGAGCCCTCTGCAACGGGGCCAGGGAGGAGGTTTCGTTCTTCCATTTCACGGTGCGGCGCAGATTGAAACTCCAGACCTGGGGACCGACCCGGTTGTACCGCATCGACTTGAACGGTATGACCATTTCCAGCGCCCACCCCCTCTCATCCATCGAGGCCTTGACGTCCCACACCGTGTTCCAGTCCAGGTTGTTGTTCCGGCCCTCGTCGCCGATGGCCTGGTCACGCACGGCGCCGAGGGGATTGGTCGCGAAATAGTACCCACTGCGCCGGTCGTAGTAGGTATCGAGCACGAGAGAGAAGTTCTCGTCCTGCCGGATGTTGGGATGATCGCGGCGCATCTCGTTGGCCATCATCCGCTCTAGGTGGCTGTCCCAGCACCGGAGGGAGACATAGAGATTGCGATCGTCGAAGAAGATCCAGGCTTCCGTCTTCTCCGTTTCCGGCGCGCCTTCATCGGGCTCCTGCTGGATGAAATCGCTGACCGACTTCACCCTCGAGTAGACCGGGTCGTCCAGCTTGCCGTCGAGGACGAGGGGCTCGGTGATACGCGTGGCTCGCACCGTGATGCGCCCCTGCTCGTCCCGCGCTATTACTTCGGGGGCATTGGGGGCCGCCGGGGCGAAGGAGGGCAGGGGGTCGGAAGCGGGGCCGGACTGCGCCTCCTGCGCCGGTCGCACCCCGTCGCTGAAAACCTCGCCGAAGGCCCGCTCACTCCATGGAAGCAGGAGGCTCAGGACACAGACCATTCGCATCGACTGGGGCATCCTTTAAATCTGAGTTCCTTTCTGAGTGACCGGGAGGGTGGCTCCAAGCGCCCCTCGGTTCCAAGCCCGGGTCATATTACTTGCCTGACAACAATAGGCCATCTGGCCCAGAATCAGTCCACATCTCGAACCAACTAGCCTTCGAGTTTTGAGCCTTCCGGAAGTTCGGTTCTATGATTGCCCGGGACCGGCGGAGGCGGCGTCGGCATTACAGGCATTAGACAGGCATTAGATTTGGAGGCATAGATGAGATTTCTACTTCGCGCCGCATTGGTCATCGCCCTGGTAACCCCTGTTGTCTTCACTCGGCCCGTATCGGCCCAGGTCAAGGGCGTGGCCCAACTGGGGCTGACCCGACCCGTCACCAAGGTTGAGGGCAAGGTCGTCGTGACGAGGTTCAAGATCAAGAACAACTCCAAAGAAACTGTTGTCGGCCTGAGGATCGACGAGTATTGGTACGACAAAGAGGGCAATCCCTCGCCGGGCGATACCAAACAACTGAAATCTCTCGCGCCCGGCGTGGTCACGGCGATCGAACTGCGGACCCCGATAACCGCGAATATGAACAGCAACACCTACCAGTTCTCCCACGCCAACGGCACGGTCGCTACCAAGGTGTTCGCCAGTCTCCAGTAGGCCGACGCAGGAGTGCCAAAAGCCCTGCGGCCTCGCTGATCTGTCGCTTCCCGAAAAGCGTGTCGCGGCCCGACGATGTCCGTGCTGTGCAGGCTCGGGCTCGCGCCCGAGTTGACTCTTCTATCCGCTCGCAGTCATCGTGAGCCACGTGCCAAAGCACGCGACCCGCGAGTTCCCTTCGGTCTTCTCCGTTTCCGGCGCCCTTGGGTGCGGGTCGCTTCTTTCTGGCCAGGTAGAGGCCTCAGCACTGCAGAAGCTCGCTGATGCACTCGAGGCTCTTCAGCCCGTGAATGTCCGAGTCGAGCTGGGGAACACGCAGGCGGGGAAGGTGAGCGAAGCGCCGGTCGATCTCATCGAGGTACACCTGCTCCTGACGCCGCCGTGACTCATAGAAGTCGCCGGTCGCGTGTTCCGGCAGGACGCGGTTCACCACGATTTCGCCGACCTGGATCCCCACCTCGGAGAGCGTCTCGAGAGAACGGGCCGCCTCTTCAATGGGCAGGCGCTCGGGAATGGTCACGAGCACGAAGGCGGTCGCTTTTTCCCGCATCATCAGCGCCCGCACATCCTGGAGACGGTCCTGGCGCCGCTCAAGCGCGGCCAGGACCGGATCGGGCACTTCGAGATCTTCCGGCAACATCGCCCGGCGGGCCTTGGTCAACGCGGTAACCCAGGTCACCAACAGTTCCGGGGACTGCAGGAGCCGCAGGGTGTGCCCGGTGGGCGCGGTATCGAAGACGACCAGATCGTAGATGTCCTTGCGATCGATCATCAGCTCGGTCATCCGGTCGAAGAGGGCCACACTCTCGGCTCCGGGCATGGTCGCAGCCAGTTCGATCTGAGCGTCGGCCTTCTTGAGCGTCGCCGGGCTGAAGAGGTTCGAGATCTGCCCTTTCACGCGGTCCACGTAGCGGCGGGTTTCGAGGCTCGCGTCGATCTCCAGGCCGCTCAGGCCCGGGAGGATCTCGCGTTCCTCGGAGGTGATGGGCGTCTCGAAGATGTCGGAGGTCGAGTGTGCGGGGTCCGTGGAGACCAGGAGCACGCGCTTGCCTCGCCGGCTGGCCGAGAGGGCCACCGCGGCGGCGCAGGTCGTCTTTCCCACCCCGCCCTTGCCCCCGAAGAAGAGGATCTTTCGATCGGACAGCGCGCGCATCCGGCTCAACAGCAGGGCAGCTCACCAAGCGGTGAGTGTTTGAAGCCGCTGCGCCGATGCCACAGGTGGAATTCGTCGAGAAAGTAGGGGTAGATTTCCAGGAGGTGGAGGGCCACGGGGTTCGGCAACCCCACCAGCTCCAGGTAGCACATGGTCACGAAGAGGTCGTTCAGTTCCATGGCCTGCTTGCGCAGGAGGTGTTCGTACCTCCCGTAGGCCATCCCCTGCATGAAGTCGCGCGCGTTGTCGCGGAGTTGGTGCCAGTCCACGGTGGCGCCCATCCTATCCCAGCGTCCCGACCTCCAACGTCCTGCTCGAAGGCCGTGCGGCCTCCTTGCTCGTACCCTTTCTGATGGATCGAAACGAACGCGCGACTCGTAGTTCTCGTTGTAGGTATTTTTTAGTGGGGTACAATCCGGCGCCATGCACGCCCTCTACATCCTTATCCCCTTCATAGGCGTCTGCGTGATTGCCTATCGCTACTACAGCGCGTTCCTCGCCGCGAAGGTGATGGTGCTGAACGATGCGCGGGTGACCCCGGCGCACCGGATGTACGATGGGCAGAACTACTACCCGGTCAGCCGATGGGTCCTGTTCGGCAGTCATTTCTCGGCCATCGCGGGAGCGGGGCCTCTCATCGGGCCCGTGCTTGCTGCGCAGTTCGGCTATGCGCCCGGCTTTATCTGGCTGGTCGCGGGGTGCTGTCTGGGCGGGGCGGTGCACGACCTCATC
>JAENWE010000498.1 GCA_016650185.1 Vicinamibacteria bacterium
CCCTCGGATCAGTGGCCGGGCTCTCTGGAAAGCGCGAGGACAAGGAGGCGTTCTATGCCTTCACGTCGTTCAACTATCCGGCGACCACCTTCCGCTATGACTTCGCCACGAAGACGAGCACGGTCTTCAAGCAGCCGACCGTGGACTTCGATCCGAATGCTTTCGAGATCAGGCAGGTCTTTTATGCGAGCAAGGATGGAACAAAGGTCCCTATGTTCATCGTGCACAAAAAGGGTCTGATTCTGAACGGGGCGAATCCGACTTATTTGTACGGCTACGGCGGTTTCGACATTTCTCTCGAACCCGCCTTCTCGCCGGCGAACGTGGTGTGGATGGAGATGGGCGGCGTCTACGCCCAGCCCAATCTGCGCGGCGGTGGGGAATACGGGAGGGAGTGGCACGATGCGGGTCGGCTGAAGAACAAGCAGAATGTCTTCGACGATTTCATTGCGGCAGCGGAGTGGCTGATCTCGAACAAGTACACCTCCACCCCGAAGCTCGCGATCGGAGGCGGCAGCAACGGCGGCCTTCTGGTGGGCGCAGTGATGACGCAGCGTCCGGACCTGTTCGGCGCCGCCCTGCCAGCGGTCGGGGTCATGGACATGCTCCGCTACCACAAGTTCACGATCGGCTGGGCCTGGAAGTCGGACTACGGCGATCCCGAGATCAAGGATGATTTTGAAATGGCGCTTAGGTATTCGCCTCTTCACAACCTCCGGCAAGGAGTGGCCTATCCGGCCACCCTCGTGACCACCGGTGACCACGACGATCGTGTCGTTCCCGCCCACTCGCACAAGTTCATCGCCACTCTTCAGGCCGCCCAGAAGGGAAGCCATCCGGTTCTCACCCGGATCGAAACCAAGGCAGGTCATGGCGCCGGAAAGCCCACCGCGAAGATCATCGAGGAGCGAGCGGACCAGTGGGCCTTTCTCACGAAGGCGCTTGACATGAAGTAAGTCTTCGATCGACCGCCGTCGAGGTCCTGCCTCCCTCGAGATCCGAACGCCGATAGTCGGATCTCTCCCCAGACTGTCTGCCCCGTCCTTCAGTGATGCCCCGGAGGAACCGCCAACCGTGATGCTTCGCGCCCTGCTCTTGTTTCTTTCGCCCTTCAGCCAGGGTGCGCTTGACCCGTCGTGGGTCGAAGTGAGGGCCGAGTCCGGCCATCTGGTGGTTCTCACCGACGCCGGCGACCAGGCGGGGCGAAAAGTCGCTCTTCAATTGGCGCAGTTCGAGGGCAGCTTACGGAAACGCTTCGCCTGGATCAAGGCGGAGAATGAGGCGCGCCTCCTGGTCTTCGCGTTCGCCGATCCCTCGCTGGTTCGGTCAATGGCGCCGGAGGGGGCCGAGGACGCCAACGCGTTCTCGGCGTACTTCGCCACCGCCAGTCAGCAGATCGGCGCGATCGGGGCCGGCCTCAAGGAGCCTTCAGACAAGGAGCCCCCTCCCCAACTGAGCTTCCTGCGTGGCCGACTCCGTCATCTGATCGAGGCCTCCTTGAGGACCTCTCCCCACTGGCTCTCCCGAGGGCTGGTGACCTTCCTGGCCGACGGTGTGGTGAAGGACAAGGAAATTGAGGTCGGTCGGATGACCAGCGATGGCGGCGCGCGGCTCCCCGCTTTACCCGCCGCGGAGTTCTTTGGTGAACCTCCCCCGGCCAATGCCAGGTTCGACCTGCAATCGGGCTTCTTCATCCACTACCTTCTGCTCGGAGAGAAGGGGAAAAATGCTGCGGTCCTTGACGAGCTTCTTGGGAAGCTCGCGGCCAATGCGAAGGCGGCCAGCCTGAACGCGACCCTCGCCAGGATCACGTCCATCTACGCCGGCTTTCCCAAATACCTGGCCTCCAAGAAATTCTCCGTCCTGAAGCTTCCGATGGACGCCGCCCTTTCTCTTTCCGCCTTCAACGCGCGCCCCTTGCCGCTGGCCGAGGCTCTGATGCTTCGCGCCGAAATCTTCTTCGAACAGAATAGACCGGTCGACACGAGGGGGTTGCTACGTCAGGCCAAAGTCGCGGATCCAAGCCTCGCTCGCCCCTTCGAAATCGAGGCGGTCCTCTTCGAACGCGAACAGCGCTCGGCGGAGTCGAAAGAGGCCATCGTGGCGGCGATCGAGAGAGGCTCGAAGAACGGAAGTCTCTACTATCGCCTGGCTCAGCTTCAGTGGTCGCGGACCATGGCCAGACCGGTTCTGGCCTCAGTCCAGAAGTTGTTGGAAACCGCGCGGGACCTCTTGCCCGAAGACCCAAGCGTGCTTGCCTATCTCGCGGAAATTCAGAGCGACGAGGGCCTGGCCGAAGAAGCGCTCGCTCATGCGGAGCGAGGTGCGATGACGGCGCCCGCGGATTTGTATGCGCAGATGGCTCTGGCCCGCGCGCAGTGGAACGCTCGTCAAACGGTTGACGCCCAGGCCACCGCCCGGAAGGCTCTGGCTCTGGCCAGGGTGGCGAGCCAAAAACAGCGGGTCCAGGAGTTCCTGACTTTCACAAACCGGAACCAGCGGGCGCAGACAAAAGGCGGCAAGCCGTATGTTTCCCAGTTTGGTCCGCCTCCCGCGGGCGCCTTCGGAGCGACCCGCACCGTCTCCGGGAGCGGTCGAGTGAACGTCGGTTCGACCCAGACCGGTTCGGCCGATGCGTCGGCCATCGCGGAATGTTTTGCCCGACGCGCCGATGCGGCCTGTGCGCGAGCCGTGCCGGCCCTCGAGATGTCGTGTGCGGACAAACAGGGAACGTCGTGTGTTTCCCTGGGTTCCCTCTTTGACGGCGGCTTCGGAGTCACCCGTGACAGAAGCAAGGCGGCGGCGGCATACCGGGCCGCTTGTGATCTCGGGGAGAAGGCGGGCTGCGCGCGCCTCGCCGTGCTCGAAGCTCAGGGTCTGGGGGTCGCTCAGAACTCGGCCCGCGCTCTCAAGACACTTGAAACTCTCTG
Source organism: Vicinamibacteria bacterium (assembly GCA_016650185.1). GTDB lineage: Bacteria > Acidobacteriota > Vicinamibacteria > Fen-336 > JAGNNV01 > JAGNNV01. The sequence goes on from JAENWE010000498.1 coordinate 2,931, forward strand.
CGCCGAGAAGATCCCGGAGGGGTGCATCGGTCTCGCCCAGATTCTTCAGCGGACGGGTTACCGAACCGACGAAATCCGCGCGCGCTCCCTGCTCAAGTCGACGTGCGCCGAGGGCTCCGCCGGAGCGTGCGCTCTGCTTACCGGTGGCTAGGGTTTCGTGTCGGCGTTGTCTTTGAGAAGCGTTTCGACCAACTCACTCAACTCGTGGTCGCGCTTTGTGTCCACATGGATTTCACCGGACATCCGGCTGCGGATCTGGCCCTTCCTGTCGACCACGTAGATCGCGGGCCAATATTCGTTGCGCAGGGCGCGCCAGTAGGCCATACGGTTGTCCATGAAGTGAGAGTGGGTGGCGAGGCCGTGCTCTTCCACCGCCGCCTCGACGTTCGTCCGGGACTTTTCCCGATCGAACTCCGGGGTGTGGACGCCCACGATCACGAGACCCCGTTCGCCGTATCGCTTTTCCATCGCCCTGACCCAGGGGATCGTGCGCACGCAGTTGATTCAACCGAAGGTCCAGACGTCAAGGATGACGACCTTGCCCTCGAGAGCCTTCAGGCTTTGGGGCGGCCCGATCCACTGCTTTGGGTCTTGGGAAGGGAACTCCGGCGCTTTATCGAATCGGCCAGGCTCGCCGGAAGTGGCGAAACCGATCAGGAGAACGGCGGCGACGGGAAATCCAACACGGCGTCCCGATTCAGGCCATCCGAGGTTCAGCATTGGTGGTCCCCAGCGTTCTGGACAGCGGCCGTCCTCGAGGCGAGGATGGCCGCTATCAGCTCCTCGGGAATCTCGGTCGGCGGGCAGTCGGCCCATTCAGCCTCCCGAGCGGCCAGCAGAGTGGCGCGGTACGTGGCCAGGTAGTTTCGGCACGCGGGACAAAGCAACAGATGCGCAGCGAAAGCGACCTTGGTCAGGTCGTCAAGACGACTTTCCAGGAACTCGTCGAGGAAGCCGTAGACCTCGCGGCAACTCATCATGATGACGCGCGCTCGCCGAAACGCGCGGCCAGGAGTGTGCGCAGGGCGTGCCGCGCCCGGTGCAGCCGCACTTTCACCACACCGTCGCTCACGCCCAGCACCTCCGCCGCTTCGGCGGTGTCCAGTTCCTCGATGTCGCGCAGCAGCAGAACGACTCGATAGGTCTCGGGCAACTGGTCGATGCAGCCTCGCACAAACTCACGCGTCTCACGCGTTTCCACCAGTTGGGGGGCCGAGGGTGACCAGTCTCTCGGCTGGATACGGGCATGCCCGTCTTCTTGGAACCCGGGAAGCAGATCGTCGATCGATTCCTCGGGCCGGCGCTTCCTCGATCGCAGTTTCATCAAGGAGGCGTTTACCGCGATCCGGTGCAACCAGGTTCCAAGCCGGGCCGTTCCCGCGAAGGTCTGGATTCCACGGAAAGCCGAGACGAAGGCTTCCTGGACCGCATCCTTCGCCTCTTCCTCGTTCCGCAGAATCCTCCTGCACACCGAGAGCATCTGTCCGGAATGGGTGCGTACGAGCGTCTCGAAAGCGACCTCCTGGCCCGCACGAAGTGCGGCAAGAAGTTCCGCTTCCTGAACGAGAGGCACGGCCATCCGGAGAACTTAGCACGGGCGTTTTGGAGATGGCGGGACGGATCGCGGACATGACAACCCCTTTGATGCCGAGAACTTCCGTTAGGTTTCCTCCGGCCTGGCGCGTCCCTGACTACCCGAGCGGGGCGAGGACGATCTGATCCAGCCGGAGGGCCTCGCCTACCGACCAGGCTTGAAAGGGACAGCCCCGCGGCGCGTGGGGAGCGTCGCCCTCTGCGATTTCGGGCAGATGTCCGCTTCGGGTTGGGTCCAAAACGGTGATGAGCGGTTCCAGGAACCGCTGCCGCGCCTCGCGAAGGGCCTCGGGCGAGCGTTCTCGGGATCGCACCCAGGCCTCCACGAAGGCTCCCATGAGATACGGCCACACCGTCCCTTGGTGGTACGCCGTGTCGCGGGACCAGACGCCTCCTTGATAAGTGCCGCGATAGTTCGGGTCGTCCGGAGCGAGGGAGCGCGGTCCGGCCGGGGTCAGGAGCTTGGCCTCCGCGAGGGCGACGACGTCTCGGGCCCGGTCGCCGTGAAGCAACTGATAGGGCAGGCCTCCGACCGCGAAAAGAGCGTTCGGACGAATGCAGCCATCGAGTCGACCCGCCACATGGTCGGCGTCCACAACATCGTAGAGATAGTGGGCGCTCTCGTTCCAGAATTTCTGGTTGAACGATTTTTCCGCGGCCGCGGCCCATTCGGCGAACCGCGAGTCGGTCTGTCCACCGATCCTAAGGGCGTTGATCCACAGGGCCTGAATCTCGACCGGCTTTCCTATGCGAGGTGTGACCACATGGTCGCCCACCTTTGCGTCCATCCAGGTCAGCTGGACGCCGGGCTCTCCGGCCGCGAGCAAATGATCTTGATCCATGCGGATCCCGTGACGCGTGCCCGTCGAGTAGCCACGGAGGATGGCGACGATGGCCGCGTTGATCTGCCACTCTTCGACCGTGGAGGGGACGAATCCCGCCCGTTTCTCGGCCGCTCTGAGGTCGTGGACGGCGACGATGAACCACAAGGAAGCGTCGACGCTGTTGAATTCAGGCGCCTCGTCCGAGTCGGTGAAACGATTGGGCAGCATGCCCTGCGAAACCGCCCCCGACCATTGGGCAAGAACCTGGCGCGCCTCGCTGAGTCGGCCCGTGGCGATGCAGAGGCCGCGCAAGGAGATAAAAGTGTCCCGGCCCCAGTCGGTGAACCAGGGGTAGCCCGCGAGGATGGTTTTCCCGGCTCCCCGATCAGCGATGTAGGCCGAAGCCGCGCGGGCGAGAAGCGACGGAGCGGCTAGCCGCCGAGATCGTTCCGTCGACCGGAGCGCGCTCACCCGATCCTCGATCGAGGACGCGCTCATTCCTTCGGTGGCGCCGTCGGTTCCGAAAACCAAAATGGCCTCGCTCTCAAGGTCGAACACGAAGGTTCCGGGCGTTCCAAGGTCTTCGGTGTCTTCGAGGCCGCGTTCCCGCTCCTGCGTGTAGAGGAAGCCGCGATACCAATAGGGTTCTTCCTTGAAGGCCCCGTTCGACACCGCCACCACCCCAGGCTCACCCGCATAAGGCTGGAAACCCCACCGCCCAGGCCTCTCATCCGTCGCGGGTTTGAAATTGAACGCAGGATTCTCGTGCTGAAGGGAGTGATAGTCGCGGCCCGAAAGGAAGGGACGCACGACCAGGCGGGTGGGCTTGCCGTTTCGGGAAGACAAACGCCACGAGAGGATCACCAGGGGAGAGCCGCGAGGCACCATGATCGAGTGTTCGATCGTCCGCCCGTCACCCAGATCGTATTTCCAGGTGGGCCAGAGCGAACCGTCGAACTCAAAGCTCATCGGCCGGCCCTCGTAGCGAACCACGCTCGTCTCACCCGGGGCCGACGGCTTGTAGGTCTGAGAGGTGAGGGCCAGTCGGTCGCCGCCTGATTCAACCACCGCGTCCACCCCATTCACCAAGACGCGCCGGTCCGTCGGGGGTTTCCTTGATACCAGGAAAAGCGAGTGGTACTTTCGAGTCCTGGTTCCAGCCTTGGTGTACGAGGCAAACCCGCCCAGGCCATCGGCCTCCAGCCACTCGTCGTTCGATTTCATCATGGCAGTGATTCACTCCTTCTCTTCGCGACATCCTCTATGCAGCGGAGGGCGAGCGTCGTCCAACCGGTCTGGTGCGATGCTCCAAAGCCTCGTCCGGTATCTCCGGAGAAATACTCGTGAAAAAGGACGAGATCTTTGAAATGGGGATCGGCCCGGTATCGCGCCTGGTCGCCATGACAAGGCCTTCGGCCGTCCTGGTCTCTCAGGAACGTGGAGGCCAGCCGGCGTTCAATCTCCACCGCGATTTCCCTCAAGTTCATGAGGACTCCCGATCCGGCGGGGCACTCGAGCCGCAGCGTGTCTTCGTAGAAGTCGTGAATCCGGCCCAGGGCTTCCACCAGAAGATAGTTCAGGGGAAACCAGACCGGGCCGCGCCAGTTGGAGTTGGCCCCGAACTCCCTGGTCCGGGACTCGTCAGGGGCATAGTCGACCTGATGATCGCCATTGGGAGAGTGAAGGACGAAGGGCTCGGAGCGGTGCTGCTTTGAGACGGACCGCACCCCTGTGGGCGCCAGTAGGGATGACTCGTCGAGCAGTTGCGCCAGAACGCGCGTCAGTTGCTCCTGGGAGGCGATGGAGAGGAGCGCCTTCTTCGGCGTCGTCGAAGCCCCATCGCGGCCTTGGAGGGCGACCAAAGACCGAGCCTCCAGGAAGGCATTGACCTGGCGCGCGAGTTTGGGCAAGTGTTCCATCGAACCGCGGTCCAGCACGTGCGTCGCGAACAAAGGAATCAGGCCGACCATGGAGCGGATTCTGAGAGGCGTACGCACTCCATCGACGTTGACAAAGTCGTAGTAGAAGCCCTCTTCCTCATCCCACAGCCCGGAGGGACGATTCATGGCGTCGGCGATCGAAGCGAACTGGTCGAAGAGTTCGGCAGCGAGGCCATCGTACCGAAAAGGATCCTTCCTGCCGAGCTCCACCGCCATGGCCATCATGTTGAGCGCGAAGAAGGCCATCCAGCCCGTGCCATCCGCCTGTTCGAGGTGACCGCCGGTGGGTGGGCGTCTTCCCCGATCAAAGGCGCTGATATTGTCGAGCCCGAGGAATCCTCCGTCGAAGAGCCGGCTGCCGGATACCTTCTCGAGGCCCTGCCACCAGCGAAAGTTGCGCATCAGGGGTTCGAAGACGGCGGCGAGAAAGTCGAGAGCCTCGGGCCGATCCGGCCCCGACAACTGGAACACCCGCAGACAGGCCCAGGCATGCACCGGCGGGTTGACGTCGCCGAACGCGAATTCATAGGCGGGCATCTGGCCAGAGGGATGCAGGTACCCCTGGCTCAGGAAGAGTTTCAGCTGATCGCGCGCGAATTCAGGATCCACCCGGGCGAACGGGATCATGTGGAAGGCCAGATCCCAGGCCGCGTACCAGGGGTATTCCCAGCTGTCGGGAACGGAAATCACGTCGCGATTGACGATATGAGTCCAGTCCCGATTGCGTCCGTCGCGTCTTTGCGCGGGGGGCTTCGGCTGGGCCGGGTCGCCTTCGATCCAATCCGCCACGTTGAAGTTGTAGAACTGCTTGGACCACAGAAGCGAGGCATAACCCTGGCGCAGCACTGTCTTCTCGTCGTCGGTGGCCCGTGCGGGAAGGATCGCTTCGTAGAACCGATCGGCCTCTTCCGCCCGCGTGCGAATGGTCTCTTCCGCATGTTGCAGTCCCAGACGCTCCTGCACGTCCTTTTCCGAAGCGAGCCGAAGATAGACAACCACGGACCCCCGGGCTTTGAGGCTCAGCCGATAGTGCGCCCCGGCCTTGGTTCCCTCGCCCGCTGAATTCACCGCGTCCAGGCGCCCGCCCACCACGAACTCGTGAAAGGCATCCTTGACGAAGGGCTGGGGGTTCGGAGAACCGAAAACGCGTTCGATGTTGGTTTCGTTCTCGGTGAACAACATCTGCGGTTCGACCCCGGTCGAGGAAGGGCCCGCTTCCCACAGGTACCGACCGAGTTCCTGGTGGGTGACGCTCACGCATCGGCGGGCTCCGAGCCGCATGTCCGGTCTCGGGCCGTACCCCGGTTCATCATCTCGCCCCCAGATCCAGGTGTTCCGAAACCAGAGTTGCGGAATGAGGTGAAGGAGAGCGTCCTCGGAGGAGCGGTTGGCGAGGGTGACCTTCATGACGATGTCAGTGGGAGAGGCCTTCGCGTATTCGGCCGTCACATCGACATATCGATTGTGATCGAAAACGCCGGTGTCCTCGATTTCAAACTCGGGGTCGAGAATCCCTCGTTCCCGGCCCTGACGAACCAGCCTCTCGTACGGATACGCCCAGAGCGGGTATTTGTAGAGGGCCTTGGCATATGAATGCGTGGGCGTAGAGTCGAGGTAGTAGTACAGTTCCTTGACGTCTTCGCTGTGGTTTCCCTCGGGGGCCCCGAGACCGAAGAGGCGCTCCTTCAGAATCGGATCGCGGCCATTCCAAAGGGCCAGACCGAAACACAACCGCGCCTCGCGATCACAGAAGCCGAGCAGCCCGTCTTCCCCCCAGCGGTAGACCCTGGACCGGGCGTGGTCGTGCGGGAAGTAGTCCCAGCAGGCTCCATACTCGGAGTAGTCCTCCCGGATGGTGCCCCATTGCCGCTCGGCGAGGTAAGGCCCGAAGAGGCGCCAGTCCTCAGAAGCTTTGGCCGCTCGCCGAAGGCGATCATGCTCGGCGATGGTGGCGGGCGTCAAGACCTCGATTCTAGGCAGCGGTAGTCATGGACGTCACGCGTTTTTTTCGGGTTCTTCCCTTCCGAAAATGACTCGCTTCAAAAGAGCATCCACGCTCAATGCCCCCGGGCCTTTGACCACCAGCCACGAGAGGAAGACCCCCAGGGCGAAGGGGGCGACATCGGCGAGGCCGATTTCGGAGGTCCGACTGAAGGCGCCGACGAACGTGTCGCGATCGGCGGTCAGCAGCGCCACGATCATGGTGGACGACAAGAGCAGCGCCGTGATCCGGGTCAGGACGCCCGCGAGCAGCAGCAAGCCGCCGTAGTACTCAAGACGGGCGACAAAGGCGGCGTTTAGTTCCGGGAACGGGATTCCAAGATCAGTGAAGAAGCTGACCGTGTTCTCCATGTGGGCGAGTTTTCCGTTCCCCGAATCGTAGAAAGCGAAGCCCACGAGCAGTCGGGTCAAGACTCCGGGCACGAAATCCACATGCCCTAGCAGTTTGAGGGCCAGAGTGCTGGCCTTACGGATGGTGGCGGCGGCGGTCATAAAACGGGCTCCTCCTAAAATCTGCTGGTTCAGATGTTGTTTCCTGGAATTCGGTTACGTCCCCACGAGCGCCCCTTCCGTTTGAAGAGCGCCGCCCTTGGTCCGTGGCAGGGGAACGATAGGCCCTTTCCGGTCTGGATGTTTGGCGGTGAGGGGGGCGTAGAGTCGCCGGAGACTTTCGAAGTCCTTGTCGATATCCCCGGTCGGAATGAGGATGTCGGGGAGGATCCCGCATTTCTTCGTTGCGTAATCAATGTAGCCCATAAAAATCGGGAGCTTTGCCTGCAGCGCAATGTAGTAAAAACCAGTCCTCCAGCCGGATGTGATTTTTCGGGTCCCTTCCGGCGCCACCCCGATGGCGAAGGTCTCGTGAGCGTCAAACCAGGAGACCGCCTGGCTCACGAAACTCTGGTTTCGAGACCGGTCCAGGGGTAAGCCGCCCATGTGTCGGAGGAACCACCCGAGTGGTCCGTGGAACAGAGTGTGCTTGCCGAAGAAGGAGAACTCCAGTTTGAGCATGGCCGCCGCGAGGATGAGGAAGAAGCCATCCCAATTCGAGGTGTGGGGGGCCGCGAGGATGACGAATTTTCTTGGACTTGGCGGCTCTCCGGTGCAGGTCCACCCCAGAAGCCTGAAGACAACCCGGCCGACGAAAGCCACAAAAAGCCACCCCCTCCGGCTCTTCGGTATTCTGCTCACTCCTGCCTTCAAAGGTAATTGAGAAACCCAAAAGACTCTCACTTCAGAGAACTTATAACCGCGACTATAGTTCGCGCCACGGCGCGATTGCCCGAATCATGCTCTCGATCTATACCTTCTTGTTGGGCCTCGGCTTCGCCTTCGCCGCCCCCTTCTTCCTCTGGCGCGGTCGAGGCACCAATCGGTACACCGCGAATTTCAAGGAGCGCTTCGGCGCTCTACCCGTGTATCTGAACGTCGACGGGGATCGATCGATCTGGATCCACGCGGTCTCGGTCGGAGAGGTCCTGGCCTCGCGCATTCTCGTTGAGCCGCTCAAGAAGCGATTTCCCAAACACCGGATCTTCCTCTCCACATCCACAGTGGCCGGGAACGCGGTGGCGCGCCAGCGCGTGCACGGGATTGACGGACTCTTCTACGCACCCTTCGACTTTCCCTCGCCCGTGCGCAAGGTTTTGGACACGCTCCGGCCCGATCTGCTGGTCATCGTCGAGACGGAGCTTTGGCCCAACCTCATCCATGAAGCGAGCGCCCGTGGCACCAAGATCGCTCTGGTCAACGGCCGGATTTCGCCCCGGTCCTATCCTCGCTATCGGCGGATTCGAAGTCTTCTTCGCGGCACACTCTCCAAGGTGGACGCGTTCTTCATGCAGGCCGAGCCGCATGCCGATCGGATCAAGGCGATGGGCGCACCCGCGGATCGGGTCAAGGTGACCGGCAATCTCAAGTTCGACGCGCTCGACACCGGGCGTCCGAAAGAGCGTTTGGCCCGGATCGTCCTCTCTCAGCCCGCGCGGCCGATCGTGGTGGCGGGGAGCACCGTGCCCGGGGAAGAGGAAATAATTCTGAGAGCACTTCACCTGGCTCGCGAGACCGTGCCGAGCCTGGGCCTGGTCCTGGCTCCCCGCCATCCTGACCGGTTCGCCGAAGTCCCGGCCATCGTGGAGGCCGCGGGCTTTCGCTGCGTTCGCCGCACGGACCTCGAGCCCGGGCAGTGGAAGGTCGGGGACGTGCTGCTGCTTGATACGCTCGGTGAGTTGGCGTCCGTGTTCTCCCTGGCCACGGTCGGCTTTGTCGGCGGATCCCTGGTTCCGCAAGGAGGACATAATGTGTTGGAGGTTTCGGCGAGCGGGGTGCCGGTGCTCACCGGCCCGAACGTCCAGAATTTTCAGGAAATCGCGAACGAATTTCACCGGGAGGGCGCCCTCGTGTTTGTGAAGGACGCGAGGGAGCTCGCGCGCGAGATCGTCTCCTTTGTGACCGACAAGTCCCGGCGTGATGAAGTCGGAGGCAAGGGCCGCGCCCTGATCGAACCCAACCGCGGCGCTCTGGGCCGCACGGTGGACGGCCTCTCGGGCCTGATTGATTGAGGCCATTTGCCTAGGGCGCTTTCGACTCTGACCCCCCTGGCCTGGCTATACGGCTTTGGGGTCTGGTTGCGTCGCCAGGCCTACGCCCGCGGCATGTTCCCTCAGGCGCGCCTGCGTTCGCCGGTGATCAGCGTCGGGGGCCTGGCCATGGGGGGATCGATGAAGACCCCCCTGGTCGTCGAACTGGCGAGGGCCATCTCGGCCCGGGGTCCCGCCGTTGGCGTTTTGGGCCATGGCTATCGAGGTCGGGACGGGAGTCCGCGCGTGGTGTCCGATGGAGCGAAACCCCTCGAAACCGCCGAGACCGTGGGCGATGAGGCTCTGCTCCTCGCCTATGAACTCCCCGGCTGTCCGGTGGTGGTGGGCCGGGACAAAGTTGCGGCGGGGCGGCTTCTCGAAAAGCGCTTCGGGAAGCGGATTCTCATCGTCGACTCAGGGTTCCAGCATCTCCGTCTGTTTCGAGACCTCGACATCGTTAGCGTGAGCGAGGGTGATTTGGGCGAAAGAGTCCTACCCGCCGGAATGCTGAGGGAGTCGGCCCGCGCCCTCAAGGCCGCGCATCTCATCTTCACTGATCGCGAGACCGACGGCGCAAGAGTGGCCCGGCTGCGCGCCCAGCGGCCCTCGGACGTGTTCTCACTCGCTCGCGCCGACTTTGGCTTCTTTCCCCTCGAAGGCACCGGCCTCGAACAGGAGCCGCCCGAGCGGGCATTCGCTTTTTGCGGCATCGGCAAGCCCGAGCGTTTCGTGATGGATATCAAGGCCCGCGGCGTGACCGTGGCCGGGCAGCGCTTCTTCAGGGATCACCACCGGTTCACCGAACAGGATCTGCGCGACGTGGCCACGGCCGCGACGACGGCTGGCGCCACCGCGGTGGTCACCACCGCCAAGGACGCCGTCCGCATCGACGCCTGGTCGGGGTCTGTTCCCCTTCTGGTGCTTTCGGCGCGTCTCGACATTGAGAATCTTCCCGCCGTCCTGAAGAGAATCGATCGGATGATCCTGGCCCGGATAAAGGCGAAGTCCTGATGGCCCGGTCGGTTCGCTTCAC
>JAENWE010000499.1 GCA_016650185.1 Vicinamibacteria bacterium
CGCCCCACAGGAGATCCGTCGCGCTGACCTCGAGTCGGAATCGGTGCGAACGGTCCTCGAACGGCTCCGCGCCACCGGGCGGCTCGTGCTGTCGGGGGGTGTGTCGGCCGAGCAAGGATCACTATTCGACGTGAATACAGCCAAAGAGAGAGACCAGGCATCATGAGCGACCATTCAGCCGCATGTCGGACGACGTCCTCTGCCATGACTGAGCCGGTGTTCGCGCACGGGTGGCCATCCCGGGCTGCACGCTCGGCGTAGAACTAAATTTTAATGCACCGTTTCCACGAAGATGCGGGTGAGGTTGCCGAGGAGCGCGCCGTCCTGGGCGAGCCGGCCCCGCCACGCGAATGGGAAGGTCAACACCCACTGGCGCAGGCCCGTCTCCGGCAGCACTCGCTCGATCAGGTTGGCGGCGGTGGCATTCATGCGTCGCCCCCATGCACGAAGGGCATAACCCCGGCCCTTTCAGCTGAAGGCCACCAGCCGGGTCTCGTCGCATCCTTCGCACTTGAGGCGGGCGAAACCGCGGCAGAGGAGCCCACAGCCGAGGTACGCCTTCCAGTTCCTTGCGGGCCTGCCAGGGCATGCGCACTGCGCGAACCTGCGGTGCGTCGTCGCACGGATGCAAGGCGTGCGCCGTCGAGCCGTCCGCACTATGACCGTTCGAGGATGGTGGGCGTTTCGATGTGGCTCTTCGAAGGACCAAAACGCCGCTCCAGCGTTTCCTTATAGCCTTCCGGGCTCTGCGGTTTGACAAACAGAGCGGTCACGGAAGGATGCTTCAGGCGCCCCCGACGTTCCAGTTCCGCGACCTTCGCCTCGATCTGAGAGGTCTTCAGTTCATCGGCGAATTCGAGGCTGAGCGAGACCATGATCTGCTGGGGGGCCAGGTGAACGGTGAGAACGCCGTTGGCATGAGCCACGCCGTCCATGGTTTCGGCGATCTGCAGAATCGAATCCACGATGTGCTGGTCCGCTCGTTCTCCGATGAGCAGGCTTTTGGTTTCCCGTCCGAGCAGCACCGCGGTCATGGTCAGAGCCACACCAATAAGAATCGACGCCACGCCGTCGAGGACCGGGAGCCGAAGCCTCTCCGACAAGTAGATGCCGGTGAAGGCGATTCCGAGCCCAAGCAGGGCCGCGCTGTCCTCGAGAAGAATAATGAAGGCGGGCGGATCCTTGCTGCGACGGATGGTCTCGAAAATACGCGCGTAGCCCCGGTCTCCCTTGAATCCTCGCAGGGTGAACCACCATGAATAGCCCTCTACCAGCGCGGACAGACCCAGGACCACGTAGCTGACCACGGCGTTTTCAACCGGCCGCGGATCTTGGATACGTTGGATGCCTTCATGGAGGGACACCCCCGCTCCCAGCGCGAACACCAGTAACGCCACCGCGAAACTCCAGAAATACACCTCGCGGCCGTAGCCCAGGGGGTGCTCGCGATCCGGTCGCGCCGCACCCCGATGCAGCCCGTACAGGAGCAGGATTTCGTTGCCCATGTCGGCCAGCGTATGAACGCCCTCGCTGAACATGGCCGAACTGCCGGTCCAGGCCGCGGCTGCGAACTTGGTGATTGCGACCACGAAATTCGCCCCCAGGGCGAGATAGATGAAGGTTCGCGATGAACCGCCTCGGGAAGCGGCCACTACCGATTCTCAGCCCACGCGCGCGAAGTCGATGAATCCGCGCTCGACATCGGTGTGGACGAGCTTGACCCGAAGCCGGTCGCCCACCTCGAGGCCCTTGAATCCGCGCACCAGCCGACCCTCGGTTGCGGGGTGGGAAATGCGCACCCAGGTCCCCTTCTCGGACGCCCCGGTGACCGCGCTCTCGAACACTTCGCCGATCCGGGAGGCGAGGAGCATCGCGGCGGCGGACTTGTTCACGTGCCGTTCCACTTTCTGCGCGTTGGTCTCCTGTTCGGTGCAGTGGGTGGCCAGAGCGGACAGCTCTTCGTTGCGGTAAGGAGCCGCCTCGCCCGCGATGGCCGCTTTCAAGAGGCGCTGGGTCACGAGGTCAGGGAACCGTCGGTTCGGAGCGGTCGAATGCGTATAGTCGGTCGCGGCCAGGCCGAAGTGTCCCTCGGTCGTTTCATCGGGCAACTCCAGCGCGTACTCGCCGCGGCCCAGGAGCTTGACCACCGACAGAGAAAGATCAGGGAAACGCGCGGGGTCGTGCAGGCGGCGCTGGTCGAGAAAACCGGCGAGCGCTTCGCCGTTCGGCTCGGCCGGCAGATGGGCGCCCACTCCCTGGGCGAGGGCGACAATTCTGTTCCAGGCCTTGGGCGAGCGCAGCACGCGCCTGAGGGGGGGAAAGCCCTTCCGGGCCAGATAGCGTGCGGTGACTCCGTTTGCGGCCACCATGAAATCCTCGATCAGTTCCTTGGCGCGATTGTGCTCGGCCGGTCGCAGGTCGGTCACCGCCTCCCCATCGAACACCGCCTCGGCCTGGGGTGTTTGCAGGCTCAAAGCCCCGTGCTGGAAACGCAGCCCGCGCATCTTTTGGGCGACCCGGTCCTGAATTCGAATCTGTTCATCGAGCCCGCTCACCGCGGCCAGGGGCGCCGGCGCTTTCGCCGAACCGTCAAGCCAGGCGGCGAGGCCGTTGTAGGCGAGCTTGGCCCGGTTGCGCACCGCGGCGCGATAGACGTCCGACTGTTTGATGGCGCCTCCTTCCTCCACCAGCATTTCCATGACCAAGGCGAGGCGGTCCTGACCCTCTCCCAGCGAGGTGAGATCGGTGGATAGTCGCTCCGGAAGCATGGAAAAGACCCCGGCCGCGGTGTAGACGGAGGTCGTGTTCTTCTCCGCATGGTCGTCGATGGCGGTGTGACGCTTCACCAGCGCGTCCACGTCGGCTATGGCGACCAGGATCTTCACCGCTCCTCCTGGCACCTTTGAGGCTACGGAAAGCTGATCCAGGTCGCGGGAGGTGTCGTTGTCGATGGACACCCAGAGAAGATCCCGGAGATCGCGGAGCGGAGGTGAGGGAACGACCGGGCGTTCCACCATGGCCGACGTCTCCCTCAGGGCCGCCGCGGGGAAGTCGGGCACGAGACCCCGCTCCCTCATGATTCTGTTCGCGATCGCTTTGAGCTGGTTCATCTGAGCCTCACGAGGGTTGATCGCTTGAGGTTCTCATGCCGCGGGAGCCCCTGTGACCCTTGGGGCGGGCGGTCACCCGGCAGGCTCGATCTCCTTCGGCTCGGGCGGAGGCGGGTCGGTTCTGCGGCCCGCCTCGGTGGCAAGGCGGTCAATCGTGTGCTCGATCGCTCTGGCCAACTTTTCGGCCGCGCCATCCACGGCATCTTCCACGGTTGCCGCATCGTGGGTGACCGCGGCGGGGGGGCGTCCCTCGAGGCGGGCCTCCATCATGCAACGCTTGTCGTTCGTCCCGCTTTTCTCGCCGTTCTTGTCGCTGATGTGGACTTCCACCCGCGTGATCCGATCGCGCAAGCGGTCGAGCGCGCCCTCGACGACGCTTCTTGCCTGAGCGGCGAACCCCTCGTTTCCGTCGACGTTCTTGTCCGTATTGACCTGAATCTGCATGTTGTTTCCTTAAGTTGGGCAGGGGTTCCTCAAATACCGGTGAAAGCGCATCCTCACCATGGCCGCCCCGCGTCGCGACCAGTTTCGGCCAGATCGACGACGCCGGTCGACCATGATCAGCTTGGGCCTTCCCGGTCGACCTGTCTGTTCAGTGGCGCACAAAAGACGGGCCTCGCTGAACCGGGCCGATTCGGCGCGGATCGAGAGGTCGGCAACCGGCTCCCCAGGCACCCTTCCAATGGGTTGGCAAGACCGCTGTGCATTTTCTACACGGAGAGATCGGTCAAGTGTGCCGCCTGAGAGGGGTTTGAGGGCTCGCACCGGCCCCTGGTGCGAGCGCGAATGGTGGCACGCGAGTTGCACGCTAACCGGGGGAAGTGTTTACCCATGCAACTGAGGAGCCCGGCCCGAAGGTGGGGAAG
>JAENWE010000500.1 GCA_016650185.1 Vicinamibacteria bacterium
GTTGGCAGAAGACGCAGGCCGCGTTGTAAAGCACCGTAGCTTCGTTCGGGCGCAGTGCCATGGCCAGGCTCGCCTCGCGAACGGCCGCGTCGTCTCGGCCTATGGAGGCATAGTCCGTCGCGAGGATCACGCGCGCCCGGGCGTCCTCCGGGACGGTCTTCAAGTGATTCTCGAGCGCCTGGATCCGCTGCTGTCGAACCTTCCCGAGCGGCTCCTTCTTTCCCAGTGCTCCCAGGGCGTTGATGATCGGCACGTAGACGTTGTAGTCGGTGCCGCTCGCCTCGAGCGCCGTATCGGCGATGGCCGACAGCTCCTGGTGACGGCCCGAGGAGAACATCGCGCGCAGCATGAGGTAGTAGGCGCCCTCGCAATCGCGCTTGCGCTCGACCGCTTCCTGGGTGAGTCGGACGGCCGCGTCGTAGTCTCCCTTGGCGTACAGGATCCAGGCCTGCGCCACCTTCACCTCCGGAAGCTGGGGCTGCAAGGCCGTGGCCTTCTGCGACGCCTCGACGGAACGATCGAGCCAGGTCTGTTGCCGCTCGTAGTTGTAGTGGTACTGGGCGCAGACGTGGGCGATGGCGGCGTGGGCCAGCGCGAAGCTGGGATCCTGGGACACTGCGTTCTCGAACATCTGCAGGGCGAATTCCAGATCCTGGCGCGTGTGGCGGCGGGCGTAGCTGCGGCCGCGGAGGTAGAGGTCGTAAGCCTGCAGGTTTTCCGTTGGCTTGGTGGCGAGAGCCTCTTGCTCCTGGGGCGTGAGGGTGATCCGAAGGGCCTCGGCGATCTTGCGGGCGATCTCGTCCTGCAGCTCGAAGACGTCCGCCATCTCCCGGTCGTAGCGCTCCGACCACACTGGAAAATCGGTCTGAGTATCGACGAGCTGCGCGTTGATGCGAAGGCGATTTCCCGCCCGCCGCATGCTTCCCGCCAGGACGTATGCGGCACGGAGCTGCTGGCCGATCTGGGCGGGCGTCACGGGCTTGTCGCGGTAGGGAAGCACCGTCGGACGGGAGAAGATCTTCAGCCCCTGGATCTTGGACAGCTCGGTAATGATGTCCTCCGTGACTCCGTCACGGAGGTACTCGTCCTCCTTGATGCCGGAAAGATTCTCGAAGTACAGCACGGCGATCGACTTCTGCGCCGCCTTGCCGCCGCGCGATTCGCCGCTGTCGGTCGCGCTGCGTTTGCCCGAGTCCAGATCTCGCTTGAGGCGCAGCAGGTCCGTCTTCAGCTCGGTCGCGCTCTGATAGCGGAGGCTGCGCTCCTTCTCCAGAGCCTTTCGCAGAATCGCCGCGAACTCCGGGGGCAGGGCGGGGTTGAGCTGGCCCACGGCCGGCGGGTCGCGATTCAGGATGGCCTCGAAGATGACGGCGGACGTGTCCCCCTGGAAGGGCAGCACGCCCGTGGCCATCTGGTACAGGACCGTCCCGAGGGAGAAGAGATCGGTGCGCGCGTCGGTCAGCTGCCCTCGAGCCTGCTCGGGCGACATGTAGGACACGGTCCCCAGTGTCGAGCCGGCCTTCGTCAGTTCCTCGGGCTTGATCGCCGTGGGCCCTTCCGAGGCGGCAGCCCCGGGTGTCGCGACCCGGTCGATCTTGGCCAGGCCGAAGTCGAGAATCTTGGCCTGCTCGCGCTGGTTCACGAAGAAGATGTTGGCGGGCTTCAAGTCGCGGTGGACGATCCCCTTCGCGTGGGCGGATTCCAGGGCATCCGAGATCTGGACGGCAAGACGCAGCAACAGGTCGAGATCGAGAGCGTGGCCCGAAATCTTCTCCGCGAGGGTCTCGCCCTCGAGCAGCTCCATGGCGATGAAATGCTGCCCCTCGTGCTGGTCGATCGCGTAGACCGTGCAGATCCCCGGATGATTGAGAGCCGAGGCAGCGCGGGCCTCGCGCTGGAAGCGCTCGAGGGCATGGGCGTCCTGCGCCAGCTCCGGGGGCAGGAACTTAAGGGCCACCTTGCGTCCCAGGGTTGTGTCCTCGGCCTCGTACACGACGCCCATGCCTCCGCTGCCAAGCCTGGAGGTGATCCGGTAGTGCGAGAGAGTCTTGCCGATCATTGGTGGGCGGATGGTACCCGTGGCCGTGCTCCTGCGTCAAAAGATCGCGACTCCCAATACCGGTAAGGTGGCGCTCGCTCCCTTCGGTTGCGGCTTGGCGCTGCCAACTCCCGGCGCCTCCCGCGCAGCAGGCGATCGAAGGAACGGAGATGCCCTTCGACAGTCTGCACGCCCGCTTAGAATCCCAACCGTCAAGGGGAACATGGCCGACAGTATTTCGACAGCGTTGGCCCTCATTGATGATCGGCTCGAGGAACTCCACGGGTTGATGACCGATGAGCCGATCGATGTCGTGACGGAGCGCTACCGCAGATGGAAGAGCGCCACCAGTGTCGCCCTCGCCGACATCGTCGTCGAACCGGTGGTCGGGCGCTTCGACCTGGCCAGGGGCCGGATGGATCGGGGGGACGGTCGCAGACCGACGCCACCGGTCTACCTGGACGGAGCGGCATCGCGCGCCTTCCTGATGGCGATGAAGAAAGACCTGGAGGCCGACCCTGCCGCCGTGCTCCGCCGGCCGCCCTCCGAACCGATACCGGCCCATCCGCTGGGCGGCATCGTCAAGGTCATCAACCTTCTGGAGCGCAGGCTGCCCAGGGCGTTCCGAGGGAGGCCGGAGACGGAACGGGACGTTCAAGACGGCTTTGAAACGCTGCTCGCGGGCGCCGAGATCGCCTATGAACGCGAAAGCGATTCGATCGTCTACTCCTCCAGGACCTACATACCGGATTTCACGTTTTCAGACCTGCAGGCTGCGCTGGAACTGAAGCTATGCAACCGGCCCGATTGCGAGAAGGAGATCACCGCCGAGATCAACCACGAGATCCTTGCCTATCGTGCAAGGTACCCGCACATCGTCTTTGGGGTCTACGACCTGGGTTTCATTCGGGACCCGGACCAATTCTCCAGGACGTTCGAAACCAAAGGCGGAGTCCTGCTCAGAGTGATAAAGCACGAGGGATAAGCCCTTGCTCCGGCCGGCCGGGGCCCCGCGGTGATTTGCTTTCCCTTCCCCTGCCGCCTACGCTCGGCGGCATGATTCGACGAGCTGCGGTTCTGTTCCTGTTGCTGTTCACGGGCCGGTCGGCGGTCGCACAGGTCCCCCCGGGTCATCGACTACCCGACGGTCCGGAGCGACCGGTGCGTTCGCGCGACATCGACATCACCGACGTGCGCGCGGACCTGCGTTTCGACCTTGCGGCCTGCACTACTCCTGGCTTCCCCTCTATAACGACACCAACGAACGCTTCACCGCCACTTTCGCGGTCACGGTGGCGAAGCCCCTCGTGGCCCTCTCGAACGGACGGCTCGAGGCCACGGTCGAGAACGCTGATGGGACCCGGACGTTCCGCTGGGTGCAGGACACTCCGGTTCCGAACTACCTGCTGACCGTGGATGTCGGAGCGTTCACGAAGGTGCCGCTTGCCGCCGCGCACCTTCCGGGGCGTGACCTGCCGTTGTCGGTGTGGGGCGAGGCGGGCTCCGAAAGCGCGCTCGCCCTCACCTTCGGGAAGACGCCGGAAATGGTGGAGTTCTTCTCCCAGCGCTTCGGCTATGCGTATCTCAAGGGCGCCCTGGTCCTGCACATGCTGCGCCGCATCGTTGGAGACGAGGATTTCTATCGAACCCTGGCCTGGTATCTGCACCGCAACGAGTTCCGCAGCGTGGAGTCATCGGACCTGCTCGCAGCGTTCAAGGCCACCACCGGCCGAAATCTGACCTGGTTCTTCGACGATTGGATCGTCGGTGGCGGTGGACACCCGTCGTTTGAGGTCTCGTACCAATGGGTGCCGGAGCGAAAGCAGGTGGACCTGACCGTGAAGCAGGTTCAGGCGGACCTGACTTTCGAGAACGCTTTCAGGCTGCCCATGGAAGTCGAGATCGTCACCGCCGCCGGCACGAAGACCCACACGATCGAAGTGGATGGCTGGACGACCCACCTGGCTCTTCCCGCCGATTCGAAGCCTCTCGCGGTGGTGTTCGACAAAGGGGGCTGGCTGGTCGCGGACGTGCGGTTCGACCGGTCCCTGGACGAATGGCTCTACCAGCTGGCCCACGGCGGCCTCGCTGAACAACTTCGCGCGGCCCGGCAGCTTGGTCAGGAATTCCGACATCGACGCGAAGCGGTGTCCGCGCTCGTCGATGAGCTCGCGGACAAGAATGCGCACTGGGGCCTCCGCCAGGAAGCAGCAAGGGGGCTGGGGCTGATCGGGGACGAGAGCGCGGCCAAGGCCCTGATTGGCGCGCTTCGCGACCCCGACCGCCGTGTCCGCCGTGGCGTGGCGGTCGCGCTGGCCGGAGGTGCTGGTGGCCGCGAGACCGATGAAGCGCTGAAAGCCGCGGTGACCGGCGACCCAGCTGAGGATGTCGTGGCCGCGACGGCCGCGAGCCTTGGCAAGCGCCAGGCGTCGGGCGCGCGCGAGTTTCTGGCCGCTCAGGTGGAGCGCGGCTCGCGGTGGTGGGATGTCATCCGCGCCGGCGCGCTGACCGGCCTCTCCGAGTTCGAGGACGCGTCGATGGTCGCGACTTTTGCGCGCCATGTCGATGCCACCGAGAACATCGACGTTCGTCTTGCCGCGCTCAAAGGCTGGGCGCGCGCCGCTCCCGAGGATCGGGCGCTCGCCGGGCGGTTACGCGATTTCACCAGGGATCCCAACCGAAGCATGCAGCTGGCGGTCATCGATCTCCTCGCGGGTTTGCACCGCTCGGAGGATGCAGGTTTCTTCCGCGATCTGAGCGGGCATCCCGATGCGGGGATTTCGCAAGCCGCCCGGGACGCTGCCGAGGCGATCGAGGCCTTCAAAGTCAGGAGCCAGCCATGAGCATGAAAAGCGGAAATCCAGCCCTCAAGACCAACACCTTCGCGGTGGCGCGGGCCCGGGGTGAGGAGGCGATGACTCTCTCGGGGACGGTCAACAAGACCGGTCTCTCGATTTTGATTCTCCTGGCCACCGCGTCGCTCGCCTGGAATCATGTCTTTGGGGTGGCGATGATCCAGCCGATCCTCTGGGGTTCCATGATCGCCGGCCTGATCGTGGCCCTGGTTACGGTGTTCAAGCAGTCATGGGCGCCGGTGACCACGCCCGCGTATGCCGCCATCGAGGGGTTGTTCCTGGGGACTTTATCGTCGCTCTTTGAACTGCGATATCCGGGCATCGTCATCAATGCGGTGTCACTTACGTTCGCCGTCCTGGCGGCGCTCCTCGCGGCCTACAGCTCAGGCTGGATTCGACCCAGCGAGAACTTCAAACTCGGGATCGCGGCTGCGACCGGAGGCATCTTCCTCGTCTACATGGTCTCGATGGGACTCAGCTTCTTCGGCAAGAGCATTCCCCTTATTCACGAGAGCGGGCTCGTGGGTATCGGCTTCAGTCTCTTCGTGGTCACCATCGCGGCCCTCAATCTCGTGCTGGACTTCGACTTCATTGAGACGGGGGTCGAGCGGGGCGCGCCGAAGTACATGGAGTGGTACGGGGCCTTCGGACTCCTTGTGACCCTGGTCTGGCTCTATCTCGAGATCCTTCGTCTTCTAGCCAAGCTGCAGGACCGCCGGCGCTGAGCCCCGGGGCAAGCGCATCCGGGGTCGCCCATCCTCCGCGTGCCAGGTTCCCATGGCCCTAGAAGCCAAACCGCTGGCCGGCTCCGGCGAGCGTGGCTATGCCCAGGATGAGGAATATTGCGGCGGCGGCGGCGCGGATGAGTCGACCCGGCATCCGGTCGGCGATCCGATCGCCGAGAATTACGGCGGGGACGTTCGCGATCATCATGCCGAGGGTGGTGCCGGACACGACCGAAGCGAGAGCCTTGTATCGGGCGACCAGGGCGATGGTGGCGATCTGGGTTTTGTCGCCCATCTCGACCATGAAGAACGCGACGAGGGTTGTTCCGAAGACGCCGAAGCGCGCCGCCTTGGTTTCCTGCCCATCGAGCTCGTCGGGGATGAGGCTCCAGACGGCCATGCCGATGAACGAAAGGCCAAGGACGAGGCGGAGGGCCTCGGGCCCAAGGAGGGACGTGATCCAGGAGCCCAGCGCTCCGGCGGCGGCATGGTTGGCGAGGGTCGCGACCAGAATGCCGAGGATGATGGGCAGGGGCTTTCGGTACTTCGCGGCCAGGATGAACGCGAGCAGTTGCGTCTTGTCTCCGATTTCCGCCAGAGCGACGATGCCGGTTGATACCAGGAAGGCTTCCACGAGTTCCTATTCGCCTGTTTCGAGAGTCAGCCAAGCCCGCCGTCGCCGGTTGCCTACGGATGTCCCGGCACCGCCTCCATGAGCAGGGCGAACGCCCGGTCCAACGCGCGGCCACCGGGACCGCCGCCCTTGTAGTGACCAAGGCGAACCACGACGAGGTCGTGGGTAGGAATGATGGTGGCGCTCTGGCCCCCCGCTCCCTGCATCGAAAAGGCCGACCGGGGAATCGGGGTGCCGCCGTCGCCGTTCACCCAGAAGTAGCCACCACCGTAGACGGGCCGCCCGTCTGCCTCCCAGGCCGGCGCCACCGTCTTCACATAGCTGACATATCCCTCGGGCAGCAGCCGCTCGCCGTTCCACATGCCATCCTGGAGGTAGAGATTCCCAAGGCGCGCCCAGTCGCGGGCCGATGCGAGTTCATAGCCCTGGGTCAGGAAGTTGCCGTAGGGATCGGTCTCCATGACCATGGTGCGCATGCCGAGCTTGTCGAGAAGGGCGCGACGCGGGAAGGACAGGTAGTCCTCGCCGCGCTTCTCGACGGCCAGACGCACCAGATACCCGCCGAGCACCGGGTCGGTGTTGCGATAGCGGCCTATGGTGTTGGGTGGCCACTGCTGCGGCCGGGTGGCTGCGTAGTGATACGAATTCGCGCCGCCGGTGTACAGGTACAGGTGGTCGGGGTAACCAAGCGCGGGGTCGAAGTCCGGATCCTGGGGCGCCCGGATCCTCAGGCCGCTCGACATGCGCATGATGTCGCCGATGCGGATCTTCGCCCGCGGGTCGCCCGACATCTTCTGCCACTCCGGGATGGGAGCCGGGTCCCAGAGTTTGTAGACGCCCTGCTGGATGAGGCGCGCGACGAGGGTGCCGGTCAGGCTCTTGCCCATTGACCAGCTCTCGAGCGGCGTGTGGAGGGTGATGCCCTGGCCGTACCGCTCCGCGATCAGGCGGCCTTTGTAGGTGACCACGAATGCGGCGGTCATGCCCGCCGGGTCGAATGCAGCCTCAACCGCGGCATTGAGCTTGGCCTGATCGACTTCCTTCGGCGGCGGCGACTCATCGAGGACATCGCCCATCGGCCACGGCTGTTTGGACGCGTCGGGCAGCGAGGAGGGGATGTCTCTCGGCTTGAAGAAGAGCTGCTTCTTGCCTTCCGGGTAGGCGACGCACCCCTGTGCGCCGGTGTAAACGGCCGTTCGCACCACCCCGTTGGGCAGAGTGATGGACACGGTGTGCGCGGTGCGATCGACCACTGGCTTCGAGACCTTGCTCCGCTCCTCATACGGGGCCGAGAAGTAGCCGACATTCTTCGCCGCGAAATCCGGATCGAGACCGGTGATGAAGACCGCCGAACACATGACCTTCGCAAATCCGGCGGTGTGATGCGACAAGGCATCGCCGGGCGGTGGCACGTAGGGTGTCGGCAGCTCGAAGGACTTCGCCCGGGCGAGGAGCGCCGCGCGACCATCCTCCGCTTCCGGGGCCGCGGCACCCGGGGTGACGGGCGCGGTCTGTGCGGCCAGGGGGCCGGAACACAGCACGCCGAGCAGAACGAAAACCCACTGATATCGAGAAAACCCTCGCGGATCCTGCTGTGCTGAGTTCATCAATTCCTCCTTGTCGGCGCCCTTCCGGCTCTGGTTCGGGAGTCTAGCCGTGTGTTCCATGCCGTTGGAGTCTGATCCTCGACAGGACTCCCGGGACTCCCTCGACCCGAGACTCGGCGGATCACCATCCGTCACCCCGGCAGGCCCCGGATCGGATCCGGGGCAGGCCATGGCCGCCGGCAAGCGGGATCCCAGGCCTTGAGCGGAGGTTGAGGGCCGGAACGGCGAGGGAGGGGCGGCCCGCTAAACTCCGCGCTTGACCGATATCTCCGGGCCGGAAACGCGGGCCATGAACCCGAGGCGATGGCTGCTCCTGATCGTGGCCGTCGGCCTCGCCGGCACGCCGATCCACTATGCGGGGGTGCTCGCCGCGGCGAGTCCATGGCGCCCGCGCATCAGCGCGCAGCCTCCCCTCGGGGGACGCCGCTTTTGCCCCCGACCGCGGAGACTGTCGAGCCCGAGAAGCGGGTACGCAAGAGCGGATATCGCCCCTGGGCAGAACTTTTGCAACGTACATTCGCGGTGGACGTTCTCACTTGCCCCAGTTGCCAGGGGCGGATGAAACTACTCGCCGTTGTGAAGAACCCTGTCAGCATCGCCCGCTATCTGGCCGCGGCGGGTGAACTGACCGATGTACCGGATCGCTCGCCGCCTCGCACTCCGCCCTACTGGAAGAGCCAGGTACTCCGGCGACAGGCGCTCAATGACGAGACCGAGGGCGCGGACCTCGGCAGCGGCGACGAGGCA
>JAENWE010000501.1 GCA_016650185.1 Vicinamibacteria bacterium
ATGCTCGGAACCCTCATCCCGAATGAGCGCGACTATCACCATAACGACCCACGGCAGTCGGATTGCGACCGGAAGAATGCGCATGCCCATCTGCAGGCCACCCTGCTCGGGCATTCGCTTTCCTTTGGGGTGACCGGCGGACGTCTTGTCCTCGGTCAGTTTCAGGCCATTATCGCCGCCGAACTCGATGGCCCGCGCGAACGCCAGGTTACGGTTCAGATCTTGTCCTTCACCTGAGAACGCGGATCGCATCGTCGTTCGGGGCCGCGTGCTCCGGTCTGGTATGAGATGAGGCGTGAAGTCGCCCATTCCTCAGACCATCCCCCTATTCCCGTTGCCGGGGGTGGCCTTGTTTCCAGACCTGCCTCTCCCGCTCCATATCTTTGAGCCGCGGTATCGAGCCCTGGTGAAGGATGCCCTGGCCGGGTCGAAGTTCATCGGCATCGTCCAGGTTCGGCCGGGTCAGGAAGGCGATCCGCTTCCCGTTTTCTCGATTGGATGCGCCGGGCGTATCGAAGGGATCGCGGTAATGGATGACGGACGCTCCAACATCGTGCTGCGGGGCGTGTCCCGCTTTCACATTGACGAAGAACTGTCAGAGGGTCGTCTGTACCGGGTGGCCAGAGTGAGTCCATTGATCGAGAAGGTCCTCGATGAGGAAGCTCTGACTGAATCGCTTGCCCATGTGCTTCACGAGATCGGCCAGATCGATGAGGGAATGTCTCTCCTGGCTCGAACCGACGAGGCCCCCAAGGCTCTGGTCGTGAACATGCTGGCGCAGTTGCTGCCGCTGGGCGATCTCGAAAGGCAGTCGCTCATCGAGGCCCCGAGCGTCGATGAACGCGCCCGCCTTCTGGCCCAGATCCTCGACTTCGCCCGACTCTCCCGCGCCGCCCCGTCGTCCGACTCCGAAATCAAGCACTGATCGGGTGAGGCGGGCGGGCGGCTTAGCCCATCGCCGTGATCGGGTTCCCAGGCGCTCAGGACAAGTCTACGGACAGGTCCTTCGCGGTGTAGATCTTCAGGCCATCGACGAAGAGCGATCCTGCGCCCCAATATCGCCGGCCCGCGGCCGTGTCCTGCGCCGCCGTCACCTCGACGAGCACGCTTACGACCTTGCTCTCCGGAAGAACCTGGCCTCGGTACCGCCAGACCGTTGGAGCGCTCGGCGCTACCGATTCCGCTTGCGTCCGCGTTGAGCCCTCTTTCTTCTCACGTTCCAATGCCAGAACTACCAGGAGCTCAATCAGCATGTGGATGCCGAGAGAGCCGGGCTGCACCGGATCCTGGAAGAAGTGAGCTTTGAAGAACCACGCCGAGGGATCGACATCGTGTTCGGCCAAGGCTGAGCCGAGGCGTGCGTTTCCCCCTCCCGGCCACAGGGCCCTCACCCTCGTGAGGAGAGCGAGTTGTCCGCCGGGAAGAGCCGGCTCGGAAAGCCGCATCGACGCGAGGTCGAACGTGTCCGCCTCGAGCGCGCGCTCGAACATCGAAGCCTCCGATGGTTCCGTGGCCAGACCCACCTGTCGGGCCAGCGCCGCATTGGGGAAGAAGCCGAAACTGGTACTCAGTTTGAGCACATCCCCAGCGTCGTCCTGGCAGACGACATCGAAGGAGACGAGGCTGATGCCGCCCGACGTCGACACGTCCTTGAGGGTGACGTTCGTGATGAGACGATTGGGGCCGGGTCGAAGGTTGCGGTAGACGACAGCCTCACCGTCCAGATTGCGGAAGTAGAGGCCTTCGGGGGTCTTCAAAGGCAGGCCGGTGGCGAGAGCGAGCCATCCACAGGGCTGAAGCGCCGCCTCAAGTAGAACCGCCCAGGGCATCAGGCCGCGCCCATCCTCGAAGTACCAGTCGCTCGGCGGCACGTCGTACTCGGCCACCACCGATGCGCCCTTCTTCGCATCGCCCGCGGGGGAGTTCAGCGAGCGCACGCGCGAGAAGAACTTGTAGGGTGGGGAGGGCAGACGCGAAAGACGTCTCGGGCCATCGAAGGGCACATAGGACGGCCCGAAGGCATCGCTGGGTCTGCCGATGGCGGTGGCCAGGATGGCGACATCGTCAAAGGCCCGGCCGGGGGCCTGAGCCGCGGCCTCCCTCATCTGGGCCTCGATGAGGAGATCACGGGACACAGGGACATCGGCGGCCAGCCTCAGGCCCAGGCGTCGCGCGTGGAAGGCCTTGACGCCGTCCACGGTGCAGAGGAGATCGGCGATCAGCGTGGGCTCGGGGCCGTCGTGGACCTCGGCCACGAAGACCTCGTACACCAGCTTCCGTGAAGAGGGCAGCGCCTGTCCACGGCACCGAAGCTTGTACGTCATCTCAGGCACGGGCTCGAAGCGCCAGGCGTCCTTGTCCAGGGTGAATCCGCAGGCGGTCAGGTAGAACGCCATGGCCTGGAGGCAACCGTCGAACATCAGGGTGCCCGGCATGCACGGATCGTTCTTGAAGTGACCCTTGAAGAACCAATCGTCCTCGTGGAGGTCCAGCGCCGCGCGCATGTAGCCCCGTCCCCAGGGTCCGCCCGCGGTGTCGAGGCTCTCGACCTCGTGGATCAGAAGCATCTTCCGAGCGGCGATCCGAGGGGTCAGGGTGTGAGTCAGGGCCCGCAGATGCGTGGGCCCGAAGGCGTCCCGCACGCGACCTTCGGAGAACGCGGTCACCTCCTCACGCGAGTAGGCGGGGCGGGGCGCCGCCTTGGGGGGGTCGAGCCTCAATCCGGCGAACTCCGTCACGGCTTCGTCTTCTGCATTCCACAAAACGCCCCCGGTGTCCGCGAGCTCTTCGTTGGTGAAGAAGCCCGCCTGCCCATTGCGGACGCTCAACTGCGGCCTCGGCGGCTCGTGGGGGCCGCGGGTGATGGAGTCGTAGTGGAAGAAGAAGAGTCGCACGTCGCCCTGCCGAGCGTGGCCGTCGACGTGGATGTCGTAGCGCACGGTGTCGCCCTTGAGCGGCAGTGCGCCGTGGTACGTGAGATCGCATCCGAGGAGGCGATAGACGCGTTCGCCCCGGTTTTCGAAGTCGACGCCGAGCCAGGAGATCAACATCAGGTCGGCCTGACCCGATTCGATGAGGATCCCGCCGGGCATCCGGTTGTCGTGGAGATAGAACGTCTGTGAACCCACGTCCGTCTCGGTGACGATCGATCCTCGGCCCATCGAACGGGGCTCACCGCTGATCGATATCACGCGATCGGCGAGAAGGAGCGGCGGTTCGGGCATGCGAACCTGGCGGGTGAAGGCGTCCTGCCCGGCGAACTTCGGTCCGAAGATTCTCGAGATCTCACCTGACGAGTGAACCTCCAGGTCTGCTCGTGAGAAGAGAGGCCTCTCCTCGGCGATTGGAACCCTTGCCGGCGCAGGAGCCGGCGGCCAAGGCGGTGTCACCGCCGAGGGGAGACCAGGGAGGGCGGCCGGGTTGATCGCCGGGTGGGGAGCGAGGGCAGACGGGATGGCCGGCTCTGCCGAGATTCCGGCCGCGATTGGTCTGGATGAGCTGTGTGGAACCGAGCGCGCCCCGGGCGGACTCATGCGAGTTTGAAGGAAGCGCTGGTGAACCTGGGCCTGAAGGCTGACGAATTCCTGATGGGCGGCGAGGACCCTTTGGAACTCGCCATAAGCTGGGTTGGAAATGGCTGCAGCCGCTGCGTTGCCTGGCGC
>JAENWE010000502.1 GCA_016650185.1 Vicinamibacteria bacterium
CGGCGCCCCCGGGGCCGACGCTGATCTCGTTCTCGGCCGAGTCGGGAACGCGTTTCACACACACCAGGATCTCCATGTCCAACTCCTCCTGAGACTCAGCTCTGAAGCTGGCCGTCGACCAGCTCGACCAGGTCGAGGGCCTGCATCTGGCCTTCCAGCCCGGCCACTTTGATGGCGTCCTCGATGTTCGTCAGGCAGAAGGGGCACGCGGTGACGATGACGTCCGCGCCCGCCGCCTTCGCCTGCTGCACCCGCACCACCCCCATGCGCTGCTCTTCCTCGGGCTCGTAGAAGAGCATCAGCCCGCCCCCGCCGCAGCAGAACGAGCGATCGCGGCAGTTGCCCTCCATCTCCACCCGCCTCATCCCGGGAATGCCATCGATGGCCTGGCGGGGCGCGTCGTACGTGCCGTTGTGGCGTCCCAGGTAGCAGGGATCGTGGAACGTGTAGGTCCGGGACGAGTCCGAAAGCGGCTGGAGCTTCAAGGCACCGCTCCCGACGCCGCGCGCGATCACCTCGCTGATGTGCTCCACCGGCGGCACGTCCGTGTAGTCGTTCCGGAGCGCGTTCAGGGCGTGCGGGTCGTTGACCACGATCCGGCGGGCTTGCGACGCCTTGATGGCCTCGGTGTTCTGGTCCTTCAGGGTCTGGAAGAGCATCTCCTCGCCGAAGCGCCGGACGTCGTGGCCGCTGTCTTTCTCGTCCTTGCCGATGATCGCGAAGTCGACGCCGGCCCTGGCGAGGATCCGTGCGGTGGCCCTGGCGAGCTTCTGCATCCGGTCGTCGTATGAGGTGATACTGTCGACGAAGTACAGCGTCTCGGCGATAGCACCCGTCTCGACGAGCTTGACCGTCACCCCCTCGCCGACCCCCTCTGTCGGGCGGGTGATCTCACCAGCCGGCTCATGAATGACAGCCAGGCTCAGTTTGTTCTCGTCGACGAGGTGGGGACTTCGACGCGGGCGGCCATTCTGGCGCTGGGCGGCGCGATCGTGCTGCTGTGGATGTCCCCTTCCTGACCCTGATCACCATCCTCGCCCTCGCTCCCATGGTCCTGTTCGTGAACTACATGAGCAAACGTGCCGGCGAACTCATGCGCGAGTATCACGCCAACGCCGGCCACCTCATGACCATCGCAGGAGAGGCAATTTCAGGCATCCGTGCGGTGCGTGCGAACGACCAGGAGGCCTTCGTCTCTCGCCGTTTCGAGACCGCCACCGCTCTCTGGGTCGAGATCGGCCGCCGGCACAACGTCGCCTACGGCGTGGTCCGGGGCGTGTCCGCAGCGGGGCCCGACCTCGTCGCGGTCATCATCGTCCTCTTGGCCCTTCCGTTCTTCTCCACCGGCAGTATGAGCAACGGGGACCTGATGAACCGTCACAATCGCCGAAGCTCAGTCCGCCGCCTCGCCGATAGGGTCCGGGCATGGACCAAACAGCCATTGCCCATAAAGCCCTCGGCGCAGCCTGGGATCAGGTCCGCGCCCTCATGCTCGACGGACGGATCTCAACCAGAGAAGCCGAGCGGATCAAGGCCGAGCTTGACCGCGCAGGGGACGCCATCGCGCCGAACGTTCTAGAGGTCGTGGCGATGGAGTTCCGGTCTCTGCCACAGCGTAGGGCGTTCACGCCCTGAGATCCCGGCCCGGAGTTTCGACTCGGGTTACTTCTTCCGCTTCTCGATACGCTTCCATCCACTCGCGGGCAAGTCTCTGGGCTTCGACGAGCTGCCGAGACGTCATCTGGCCGGCGATTGCATCCCTCAGGCCAACGTACTGCGGGTCTTGAGTCGAGGCTAGGGTCGTCCACTTCAGGGCTTCGACCAAGTCCTTCGGCACTCCGTTCCCATCTCGCTTCATCAAGGCCAGGGTGAACTGAGCTCTTACAAGGCCCCGATCGGCTGCCTTGAGAAACCACTCAGCCGCGGTGGCGGAACTTTGGGCTACGCCCTGCCCGCTGTAGTACGTATTGCCACGGTTGAACTGGGCCTCGGCGCTTTCCTGCGGTTCGGGAGACGCCCGAAACACTTGCTGAGGAGAAACCTCAGGCCGGTCAGACTGATGCTTCGTGGTCTCCTGTGGAATAGCTTCAGCTCGTTCTTTCGGAGTCGGCCGAACCGGCGCGATGGCGGGCGCTTCATTGTTGGGCTCGAGGTTGAACAGCTTCATCCAAGCTTCGACTTCGTTCGGCTGTGCTGCCAGGATCTTGGTCTGTGCATCTCCCACGGAAATCCCGAGTCCATTGGCCATTGCTTCCGCGAGCGGTAGTTCAGGCGACTGCTTCGCGACAGCGACCTCCTGGGCGCGGGGTTTGGCCGCCATGGCGAGGCCAGTGAACCGAATGGCAGTCATCCGCTGTTTGTTGTCGTTGGTGCCAAAGAACGCTGCAACGACTTTCTTCGTGTTGTTCGGCTCCTCAAATGGACGGACGAGGATCGCGTTCGCCCCCATCTCCGCGGCCTTTACTCTCGCCTTCTTGATCAAAGCGCCCTCCCCCTTGCCGTAGAGGGAACTGCCCGCCGTGCTGATCTCGCCCACGATCTCGTATGGCCGCTTCACCTCCGCCTCGCCGTAGAAAACAAGGACTGAATCGGGATTTGTGGGGGGATAGATGGTGCCACTGCCTGATCGGAATGACTGGGCGCTGACACAACCGATCGAGCAAGCCAAAACGGCGGAGAACAGGACACGATGGAGCCTCTTCATTTACGTCTCCTTTAAGTCTTCATCCGCCGAAACACGAGCCCAGAAGCTGGCCGGTCGGCACGTGTAGATGCCGCCAATGTACGGGGTGTGTGAGAGCGTAAGTGAAACAAGCGCGGCTTGCCAGTCAATTCCCACGACCGCGGGCGGTCGTGGCGCGCCGGGGGGCACTTCGGCCACCCGTAGACGCGCCCGTGCGTTGCCGCCGAGGGGCGTCCGACGCGCTAAACCTTCGCGGCTCGCGGGCTTCGCCCTCCTGCGGTTGCAACCGCATCTTCGCTTCCGCTGCCTCGTCGCCGTCGCCGTGGGGAAGAGGGCCGACCTGCAGATCCTCGGCACGGATCGACTGCTTGACCTGATCCGGGTGGGTGAGAACCCGGTCGCCCGGGTGGTGGCGGCCGGACGCTTGATGGCGCCCCGCCGGCCGGTCAGCGAGTGAGCTTTC
>JAENWE010000503.1 GCA_016650185.1 Vicinamibacteria bacterium
CGGCGACGTTTGTTCATGAATGACTCCTTGACTCAACATCCCTTGGACCCACCGGGTGTGAACTTGGTTGAGGCGAGCCTAACCGCCGCGGCCGGGGTTGTTCCGAAGGTAAAGTCCACGACTTATGAGAATGACCCTGACTCGCGCCATCGTCATCGCCATGATTGTCGGCGCCCTGATTGGTTTCGCCATAAGCGAAGGGTTTTTCGACGAGGAGACGACGGCAGCGCTTCTCTCCACTTTCGATGTGCTGTCGCAGATCTTCCTCAAGCTCATCAAGGCGATCGTGTCGCCTCTGATCTTCTCGACCCTGGTGGTGGGAATAGCCGGCCATTCGAACCTCAAGCAAGTGGGCCGTATGGGCGTGAAGGCCATCGTTTACTTCGAGGTGGTGACCACCCTGGCCCTCTTCATCGGTCTCGCCGCCATCAACCTCACCAAGGCTGGGGTGGGGGTGTCGAAGCCCGACGCCGAGCAGACGCTGACCAAGCTCGCGCCGCAGAATCCGGCCGCCATTGTTTTGCACGTCTTCCCCGACAACATCGCGAAATCCGTGGCCGAAGGCCAGGTGCTGCAAGTGGTGGTGTTCAGCCTGTTCTTCGGCATGGGCCTGGCCATGACCGCGGACAAGCACAAGCAGAAGCTGCTACCGGTCATTGAGGCCTTCGCCGAGGTGATGTTCAAGTTCACCAAGATCGTGATGTACTACGCGCCGGTGGCGGTGGGCGCCGCCATTGCCTTCACGGTGGGGAAGATGGGCACGGACGTGCTCAAGAACCTAGCCCTGCTCGTTCTCACTCTTTACGGGGCGATCTTCGTCTTCGTGCTCTTCGTGCTCGTTCCGGCGGCCCTCCTGTTCCGGATCAACATCCGGCGTTTCGTGGCCGCGGCGTCCGAGCCCGCGAGTGTGGCCTTTGCGACCTCGGCCTCCGAAGCCGCTCTGCCCCTGGCCATGGAGCGAATGGAAGAATTCGGCGTGCCGCGTTCGGTGGTCTCCTTCGTCATCCCCACCGGGTACAGCTTCAACCTCGACGGGTCGACCCTGTATCTGGCGCTCGCGAGCATCTTCGTGGCCCAGGCCGCCAACGTGGACATGCCTCTGTCGGCTCAACTTGTGATGATGCTCACCCTCATGCTGACGAGCAAGGGTGTCGCGGGAGTCCCCCGCGCGGTTCTGGTGATTCTCCTTGGCACCTGCGCCCAGTTTGGTTTGCCCGAATGGCCCGTGGCCATTCTTCTCGGCGTCGACGCCATCATGGACATGCCCCGTACCGCTCTGAACGTCACCGGAAACTGCCTGGCTTCGGCGGTAGTGGCTCGTTGGGAAGGTGTCTTGAACGACAATCCGGAGGCGACTGCCGCCTGAGCGGACTCCGGAGCTAGACCGCAGCCTCCCGGCTTCTCTGACGGATCCAGATGGCCAGGGCCTCGGCGCTCATCTCGCCCCGGGCCGTGGCGAGGGTGGTCTCAACAAGCTCTTCGTCCGTCGCATTCAAATCAACTCCGTTGAGACCGAGGAAGAACTCCGCACACGCCCGAAAGCGACCTACCCGCTCGAACTGCGCGCGAATCGCCAGGTCGAGCTGAGGGTTCCGTTCACCGTCCGGGCCTCGGAGATCGAAACCCCGAACGCCTTTCCCAGCGGTTCGCCCATCATCACGATATTTGGTGGACCGTCGTCGACGATGCGGCCGTCGTCCAGCACGATCATCCGGGTCGCCCACTGGGCCGCCGCGACCAGGTCGTGGATGACCGCGACGATGGCCATCCCATTGGCGGCAATGCTGGTGAGGAGGGCGAAAAGATCGAGTCCGTGACCGACGTCGAGATGGGCGGATGGTTCGTCGAGCAGCAACAGCGCCGGTTCCTGAGCCAGGGCGCGCGCCACCAGAGCGCGCTGACGCTCACCGGCGGAGAGCGAGCCCAGGCTTCGATGGGCGAGATCCTGGAGACCCGTCTCGGCGATGGCGAGCGAAACCGCCGCGCGATCCTGGCTGGAGAGACCCTGGAA
>JAENWE010000504.1 GCA_016650185.1 Vicinamibacteria bacterium
TCGAGAACTTGCGCCCGAGCAGATACTCGCGCGCCCGGCGCCCGGCATCCGCCCACAGAAACTGTTCGTACTGCTGGGCGGCCGCTTCGAGCACCGGTTCGATCTCGAGGCGCTGCCGGTCTTCCGGAGATTCTTCGCGTGAGTCGGGGATGGGCACGCCGAAGCGCCGGGCCAGCGACTCAACCGCGTCCTTGAAGGAAAGGCCCTCTTTCAGCTTGATGAACTCGACGACATCGCCCCCGACGCCGCACCCGAAGCAGTGAAAGACCGGCGCGTCCGCGCGAACCGTGAACGACGGACTCTTCTCCTTGTGGAACGGGCACAGGCCCTTGTGAGACCGGCCCATCTTGCGCAGCGCGACATGTTCCGACACCACGCCCACAATGTCCGCCCGGTTCTTGAGGTCGTCCAGGAACGACGGGGTGAATGTCGTCACCGCCGCACCTCCACCACCGTGGCTCCCGCCCCGCCCTCGTGAGGAGCGCCGTCACGGAAGCCGGTAACGTGAGGATGGGATCTCAAAAGGTCGCGCACGGCGGCGCGAAGCCGGCCCTGGCCAAAGCCGTGCACAATGCGGATGCTGGGCGCGTCGGCGAGAAAGGCATCGTCGAGAAACTTGTCGACCAGAGGCATCGCCTCATCAACCCGCAGGCCGATTATCTTGAGCGGGGGGGGGCAGAATTCGTCTGATCGCCGTGCTTCGCCCCCCGAACCCCCGTCGCTTCGGGCGAGTGAATCGCCCTTCGCTTCTGCTCGCTTCGTGGCGAACGCCTCGGCGGCATCGGGCCGGCCCTGCCCCGTGGCGGGCCAGCGCGAGGGACCCTGAGCCTTGGGGTTCTTTGCGCGCTGAACCAAAGCTCGGCCGAGACGGATCCGCTTGCCGCCCGAGTCGATCTCGACGTCCGCGTCGGTGAGTGCGGTGATGAGACCGCGCCAGCCCAGGGCGGGCGCAAGGACGAAGTCGCCGACCGAGAGAATCTCTTTCGAGTCGGGGCCGTTCCCAACGTCGCTCGGCGGCGTCACCTGAGACAAGGTCTCGGTGCGCAGCCGAATCACCGCTCGCGGAGTCTTCCGGTTCTTGAGCTTTTCTTCCGCCTCTGCGAACAGGGCTCGGAGGCGCTTGTCTTCGGCTTCACGAGCGGCATGAATGCGATTGCGCGTGTCTTCCTGCATGCGCTCGCGTTCGGTCTCGATTCGTCCGAGCCGGTTCGAAAGCGTCTCCTGGAGTTCCGCCGTCTTCGCCTGGGCGCTCTTGAGGCGCTGCTGGTTCTCGGCAAGCTCGGCCTTCTCTCGGGCCAGATCGGCAAGGATCGCCTCCTGTCTCCTGGCCGTCTCCGGAAGGCGGGATCGAGCCTGATCGACAACTCGCGCCGGCACGCCCAGCCGACCGGCGATCTCGAAAGCGAGCGACCGGCCCGGTTGATTGAGCACCAGCTTGTAGGTAGGGGCGAACGAGGCGGGGTCGTAGGCGAACGACGCGCAACGGCCTATCGGCGACTCCTGAGCGAAGAGCTTCAAGTCGGCATTGTGGGTGGTGGCGATGACGGTGCCGCCGCGTCGCGCGAAATCATCGAGAATCGCCGCCCCCAAGGCTCCGCCTTCGAGAGGATCGGTCCCCGACCCCAGTTCGTCAAGCAGAACGAGGGCGCTGGCCTCACGGCTCCAGGTCATCTTTGCTATTCCGGCGATTTGGGCCGAGAACGTGGAGAGTCCCGCGCCGAGGGACTGGTCGTCGCCGATCTCGGCAAAAATCGAGTCGAAGAACGGCACGGTAGTGCCCTCGCCGGCCGGAATAGGAAGCCCGCTTCGGGCCATGAGACACAGCAGTCCCACGGTCTTGAGGGCCACGGTCTTCCCACCCGTGTTCGGACCGCCAATCACCAGGATCTTCCGATCGGCCGCTATTTCCAGGTCGAGGGACACCGGCTCGCGACCGGTCGGGTCAAGATCCAGATCGCCCCGAATCCGGTCGACCAGAAGCGGATGGATACCGCGCACGATCACGAGCGACCCGTCCTCCGAGAAAGCGGGTGAGAGGCCGCCAAGGTCATGAGCGAGACGGGCCTTGGCGTGAAGCGAGTCCCAGATCCGAAGAATCCAATCGGCGCGCTGCAGGGCGGAAAGGTCCTGGCGCGCCTCGTCGGAAAGACTTCCAAGAATCTGCCGTATCTCTTCTTGCTCTTCCTCGGATACCACCACCAACTCGTTGTTCACCGCCACCGCTTCGATAGGCTCGATGAAGGCGGTCTTGTGGGCGCGCGACGCTCCGTGAACCACACCCTCGAAAGAGCGCTTGGCTTCGGCTTTCACCATCAGGACCGAACGTCCATTACGAGAGGCAACGACCTTGTCCTGAAGCACGTCATCGGCGTTGGGTTTATGCAAGTAGGTCTCGAAGACCAGGTCCAGATCCTCCCGCAGCCGGTTCGTGCGGGCGCGCAGGCGTCGGAGTTCGGGCGAGGCGTCATCCCGGACCTCGCCTTTCGGGCCAATTTTTTTGGCCACCGAACGGACGAACGACAGGTCGCCGACCCGGCGCAGATCCTTGGCTTCGGTGGGAAAGCCGGAGTTGGGAAACGAGCCGCGATCGAGACGGGCCTCGACTTCCCGGCCCAAATCGGCGCTGGCCCCGGCGAAACGAGCGAGGGCTAACAAGTCGAGCCCGTCCAGATACTCACCCTGAATGACCAGGGACGCACAGATCTCCTCGACTTCCGGTATGCCGGCGAACCCCAGGGCGCCATCCGCAAGCAGATTCCGAAATACTTCCACCTGAGCGAGGGAGGTCTCGACTTCTCCACGGCTCGCCCCCCCGGGCGGAAAGTCTGCAAAGGCCGTTCGGGCGTGCGCTCGGGTGGCTCGCCGAACCAGAAGAGCGCAGATCGAACTCCATTCAAGGGCCTTGAGGCTGGAAGAATTGGTGAGATCTAGGGGAGACAGGGGCTGGTTCACGTTCGGAGAATGAGAGATACCACGGGTCGGCCTCAGGGGCAGCGGCTTCGGCCCTCGATTCGCGGTTTCGAATCCAAGAGGGCTAGCAGCCCGTGGTGAAAGTCGGGTTGCGGAAGCGGATCTTTTCCGCAGAGCTCTGCGTTGCGCAACCTCGCAATATTCCCGATATTCCTTCGGTTCCGCGCCTTGATCTGACTAAAAATCTCTCGCTTGCGACGCGACCGGACTTTCACCACGGGCTGCTAGAACGCTCGTCGTTCGCCGCCGCACGCCTCGCACGGACACAGCTCGCGCAGGCGGGGGAAGGCCCATATCCCGGTGTCGTGACCATCGCTCCATTGGAACATCAGCGCGTAGTTCCCGACGCTCCCAACGCCCGCCAGAGATTGGTTCTTGAGGTCGAGGTAGCTTGGGACCGACGCGTGCCCTTGACAGCCGGCGCACGGACACCAGCTGCGCAGATAGTCGAGACGGAACTCTGAGAGGTGCCCGTCCGACCAGTCGATCGCCAGCACCCCCCGTGACCGATGATGGCGGACCTCAACCGGTTCTGGGGCGTCCACGCTCATCTCACTCTGGCTCTGGCTCAAGACGTTGAAAGGCCTGATGCCGACTCAGAGCCAGCCCATCCTTCGGGCCAGAAACGCCGCGCCAAGACCCAGGGCCGCGCCCACGAAAAGAAGAGCCAGCGCGGCGGCCACGATCATCAACCAGAAGGCCGGTCCTCGGTTCGGCGCCACCAGAGCGGACTGCACGCGAGCCGAAGGCGGTCTCGAGTCCACCTGGGACGGCCGACGGCGCTGGTCCGGAACCGGGGGCGCTTTGAGAACCGGTGTCTGTACCGTGGGCGCCGGTTCCTCCGTCGGACTCATCTCGGCGCCGTAGGGAGGGTCCGGATCGTCGGCCAGGGCGTCGGCATCGAGAAGCGTGGCAGAAAACGATTGTGGCCCAACCATGGTCTCCGAGATGACCAGTTCGTCCACGGCCACGGACTCCACGGGGGTCTCGTCTCTCACTTCCACCTTGAACGTGGATGATCCAAAACGAAGAACGGTCCCCTCTCTCAGGGCGGCATCCACGATTCGTTTTGAATCCACGAATGTCCCGTTCGCGCTCCCCTGATCGACGACGAAGAAGACGCCCTGCTTCCTCTTGAGGAGGGCGTGCCGTCTGGAAACGGATGGGTGCGGAACCACGACGTTGCAATTGGCCTCTCGTCCCACGAGAGCCTCATCGGCATCCACCACGATGGCTTCACCCTTTAGGGGGATCAAGCGCAACACAGACATTGCCTCAAGTGTAGCACGCGACTTCGTGGGTTGACGGCGGACCTCCTGACGGGTTACAAGGCTCCTCTCAATGGCGACCGAATCCGCAATCTCAGGGGGCCCGATCGTCTTCGTGGAAGATCTTTCGAAACGATTTGGGGCCGAATGGGCGCTCGCTCGGGCGAATTTTTCGGTTGAGCAGGGACGGTTGGCCCTGCTGACCGGGGCGAACGGCTCGGGCAAGACCACCCTGCTCCGGTGCCTGTCCACGGCCCTCGTCCCTGACTTTGGCCGGGCCTCGATCGGGGGCATCGATCTGATCAGCGGCCGCGACACAGTGCGGGGTCGAGTGGCAGCCCTGAACCAGCCGCCCGGGTTCTACGGAGGCCTTTCCGCGCGTGAGAATCTGACCCTGACCAATGCCGTCCTGGGCCTCGCCCGGGAGGACGCCCTGGACGCCGTTCTCGATCGGGTCGGTCTGGGATCGAAGCAGAAGATGCCGCTCGACGCCTTCTCTTCAGGAATGAAGCAACGGTTCGCCCTGGCCCGTTTGTCGCTCCTGCAAAGAGACGTGGTTCTGCTCGATGAACCCGAGACCCACCTCGATGCCGCAGGCCTCATCCTGCTCCAGGAGTTGATCTCGGAGTGGAAGGCGCGGGGGGCGGCGATCATCTGCGCGACCCACGCCCATGAACGATTCCAGGGTCTTTTCGACCTCGAGGTTCGGCTGGTGGGCGGGCGCCCCGAGAATCCGGGAGGAACGCATTGACCGCATTCCGGGCGTTGATCACCAAGGATCTTCGCATCCTGGCCAGACGGCGAGGCGGCTTTCTCTCCGCTTTCGCCCTGGGCGCCATCATCATGCTGATGGCGAGCCTGTCCGGCGAAGCGACGCCTCAGAGCCTCGGCCAGAGGGGCGCCGCGGCTTTCTGGATGGGCCTCTTTCTGGGCTCGACCCTCTTTCTCTCGGATTCGTTCGAAACCGAGCAGCGGGATGGCGGCCAGCGCGCCCTGATTCTCCTGGGCGCTTCACCGACCGCCTTCTTCTACTCGAAGGCCCTGGTCAACTTCATCGGCCTGTTCATCGTGGGGATTCTCCTGACCCCGATCTCGGGGGCGCTTTTCGGTGTGGGACCGTCTCTGGGTGGCGGAATGCTCGTCCTGGGCCTTGGGACCTTGTCCCTATCCGCCCCGGGCACGCTCTTCACCGCGCTCGTTTCCGAAAGCGAAAAACGGCACCTGCTGCTGCCGGTCATGATGTTCCCGCTGGTGGTCCCGGTGTTGATCACGGTCGTGCAGTCGACGCTGCTGCTCACCTTCGGTGATCCCATGGGTCAAGGGAGTGCGTGGACATCTTTGCTCTCGGTGTTCGCCCTCCTGCACTGGCTGCTTGACGGCGCCCTGTATTCAAAAGCTGTGGATTGACGTTCTGATTCATTTTGCTCACCCGCCAACGACCCGGGGTTGATAGGCTCTCGGGTAGAACGCATGAAGCCAAAAACACTCGTCGTGATCGGCGGCACTCTCCTGACCGCGGGATGCTTCTGGGGACTGCTTTTCGCCCCCGCTGAAGTGTTCATGGGCGACGTCTACCGCATTTTCTACATCCATGTTCCGACCGCCTGGAACGGCCTTCTGCTACTGACCGCGGCGTTTATCTGCGCGGTCATGTACTTGATGAAGGGCGATCTGATGTGGGACGACCGCCTGGAGGCCAGCATGGAGGCAGGCGTCGTGCTCTCGGCTCTCCTGACCGTGCAGGGCTCCATCTGGGCGCGGCCCACCTGGGGAGTCTGGTGGAATTGGGACCCACGCCTCACTACCACCGCCATTCTGGTTTTCGCCTTCGCGGGGATTCTGGCCCTCAGGACCTCCTTGAAAGAGCCACGCCGGCGAGCCATGGTCACGTCCGTCGCGACCATCGTGGCCGCGGCCGACGTGCCTCTCGTGTATTTCTCGGTCCGATTCTGGAATTCCCTCCATCAGATTCAGTCGTCTCCCGAAACAGTGTCCGCCGCGTTCGTCTGGCCGCTCCGGGTCAACGCCATCGCGGTTCTGCTTTTGATGGCAGGGCTGATTTCGATCCGGGCGGAAACGGTGGCGCGGTTGCGGGAAGCGGGCTCGGAACCGCCTCCCCTGCCCTCCGCCCAAGTTGAAGGGGCACGCTGATGAGCGGTGAAATCGTCGGAGGCTGGGAGTACGTGATCGCGGTCTACGTGATCTCGGCTCTTGTCTATGCCGGCTATGCGTATTCCGTCCTGCGAAGGGACAATGCATCTCGTTCCCTTTCCAAGGAGACAAAGTCATGAGTTCGAACGACGGCAGAAAACGGGTGGCCCTGGCGTTGGGCGCCTGTGCCTTCGCGGGCACGCTGCTCTACTTCGTGGTGGGCGGCATCGGCAACAATCTTGTCTACTACTGGGGCCCCACCGAAGTTCTGGCCGCCGGACCCAAGGCTCAAGGCGCTTCGATTCGCCTGGGTGGCCTGGTGGAGAAAGGCTCCATCGTCAAGGGCGAGGGTTCGAACATGAGTTTCACGGTCACCGACGGCAAGAAGTCCTTCCCCGTCCGTTGCACCAGCGTGCCGCCCCAGATGTTCCGCGAGGGCATTGGCGTCGTGGTCGAGGTAACGGTCGCGGGCGACGGCGTTTTCGAGTCTCATCGTCTGATGGTGTCACATGGCAACGAATACCGGGCCCCGGATGACCCCGCGTCCGTGGATCTGAAGAAGCTCATGGATTCCACGGACGGGATCCGCTCGCCCGACAAAGAGTAGGGGGCTCTCCTCAGATGACTGCGGCAATTGGTCGGGGGCTTGTCCTCGTGTCTCTGTTTTGCGCATCCGCGGGGGCGGTGGCGGCGTTTGCGGCGTTCCTGCGAAAGAGTTCCCAGCTGACCTCGATCGCGGTGCGGGCGGCCTACGGTTTTGCGGCGTCGATGATTCTGGCGAACCTGTGGATGGTCGCAGCGCTTCTCCGAAACGATTTCTCCATCTCCTACGTGGCCCAGGTCGGCTCCGTCGACCTGCCCACATGGGTCAAGGTGGTGAGCCTTTGGTCATCGCTCGAAGGATCGATCCTTTTCTGGGGCTTCGTTCTGGCCATCTACATCGCCGTCGCCACCAGGAGCCTGAATGAATCGCATGGCCCGGCCCGGCCCGCGGCCATCGGGGTCTGGCTTCTCTGCGCCACATTCTTCGGTTTCCTGATCGCCGGTCCCGCGCAGCCTTTCGGGGCCGTCGCCAATGTTCCGACGGATGGACCGGGACCCAACCCGCTCCTCCAGAACCACGTCCTGATGGCGATCCATCCCCCGTTTCTGTATGGCGGCTACGTGGGTATGACCATTCCCTTCGGACTGGCGCTCGCGGCCCTTTTGACCGGACGCCTGTCCCCGACGCTGCTGGGCACGATCCGCACCTCCCTCCTGGCCCCCTGGACATTCCTCACCTGCGCCGTCGTTTTGGGCGGCTGGTGGGCCTATGAGGTGCTGGGGTGGGGTGGCTACTGGGCCTGGGATCCGGTCGAAAACGCCTCGCTGCTCCCGTGGCTCACCGCCACCGCGGCTCTCCACTCGGCCATCCTGACCGAGCGGCGCGGCGTGCTCAAGGGCTGGACGATGAGTCTGGTGATCTCCAGTTTTCTGTTGACCATTCTCGGGACCTTCATGACTCGCTCCGGAATCTTCAACTCGGTGCACTCATTCACCCAGAGCGCCATCGGTCCGACGATCCTGGT
The DNA here is from genome assembly GCA_016650185.1 of Vicinamibacteria bacterium. Taxonomy (GTDB): domain Bacteria; phylum Acidobacteriota; class Vicinamibacteria; order Fen-336; family JAGNNV01; genus JAGNNV01. The sequence continues at coordinate 7,958 of JAENWE010000504.1, forward strand.
CTTCCTGGGTATCGCCACCCTCGCGAGCGTCGTCCTCCTGGCCGTACGCGTCGATCTATTGAAGCCGGACGGTGAACTGGACCGAGGCGCGTCCCGGGACACCGCTTTTCTGGCTCAGAATCTCCTCCTCGTACTGTTTACGTTCACGGTTCTGATCGGAACCGTATTCCCCCTCATCGTGGAAGCGGCTCGCAACGTCCAGATGAGCGTCGGCCGTCCCTACTTCGATCGAATGACCATTCCGATCGGCGCGCTGCTTCTCTTCGTCATGGGCGTCGGGCCGGCGCTGCCGTGGGGATCCACCTCCAGGGACGAACTGAAACGAAGGCTGTTGCCGCCTCTCGGGCTCGGTCTCGTCGCCCTGGCCCTCGCCCTGGCCTTTGGGGTTCGAACCCCCTGGACCCTGATCACCCTCTTCTTCGCGGGTTATGCCGCTCACGTCACCCTCTTCGAGGCCCTGCGCCCGGCCCGGACCCGGATGAAGTTCCGAACCGACGGTTGGCGCAAGGCCTTCTCCCAGGACCTGTTCGGCCCGGGACTCCGCCGGCTGGCCGCCTATGTCGCGCACGCCGGAGCGGTGACCGCGTTCATCGCCATCGCGGTTTCGAGCACGCGGGCCACCTCCCTGGAGCGGTCGCTCCAGCAGGGCGAGACCATGAAACTGGGCCGTTACTCTCTGACTTTCGAGGGGATCGAACACACCGAAGAGGCTCACCGAACGTCGACGATCGCCCGGATCGGGGTCAAGAAGGACGGGATCGAACTGGCCCCGCTGCGGCCCATGATGAACCAGTATCAGAATCAGCGCGAGTCGATCGGCACCCCGGACGTCCGCACCGGTCTTTCCGAAGATCTCTACCTGTCGGTGATGAACATCGACGAGGCGAGCGGAACCATAGGCATTCTGGCCCTCATCAATCCGCTCGTGAGCTGGCTGTGGATCGCCACCGTGGTGATGGCGATTGGCGGCCTGATGGCCCTCTTCTCGTCAATGCGCGTCGGGCACGCCGCCCCGGCCACCCCGAATTTCGAGACCGCGCCTGTGCGCTAATCCAGGCAGTCAGGATTCTCAAGGGGAAACATGAACAAGGGAGTGCTCGCGATTGGCCTGGCCGTGACCACGCCGCTGCTGGGTCTTTTGCTGATCAACCTCGGCAGAAATCCCAACGCCATTTCATCGCCCCTCATTCAAAAACCCGCCCCGGACGCGATCGTTCAGAATCTGGACGGCGGCGGAGCCTTGCAGTTCTCATCTCTTCGTGGCCGGCCGGCGGTGGTGAACTTCTGGGCCACCTGGTGTATCCCGTGCATTCAGGAGCACACCGCGCTGACCGCCGGGGCGCGAGCCAATCCCGATGTCCTGTTTCTGGGCGTCATCTATGAAGACACGGCTGAGAACGCCCGCAGTTTTCTGGCCCAGCGGGGCGGCTCTTACCCGTCCTATGTTGACGAGGACGGAAAGGCGGCGATCGCCTTCGGGGTTTATGGAGTTCCCGAGACCTTCTTCATCAACGCCAAGGGCACCATCGTCGACAAATTCGTCGGGCCCCTGGACGAGGACACCCTTAAAGAGAAGTTGAGAGCGGCCCGGCAATGAAAGACCTTCAGACGCGTTGCCGGCTCGCGACCGCCCTGACCCTCGTCATGACCGCGGGCGTGCTCGTGTCGGCCCAGGAGAAACCTGCCCTCGACCCGGAGGCGATCGCTATTCTGGGCGATCCCAACGCCAGTCAGGCCAGTCTCGATGCAAACATCGTTGAGGTGCTGGGGCGTCCCGAAGGCGCGCCACCGCCTGGGTCCGCGATCAATGCCCAGGCCGCGGACATCGCCGCGAAGCTCCGCTGTCCCGTCTGTCAGGGCGTATCAATCGCCGATTCCCCGTCGGGTATGGCAACCAACATGCGCGGACAGGTGCGTGACCTGGTGGCCAAGGGGTACAGCGAAGAACA
>JAENWE010000505.1 GCA_016650185.1 Vicinamibacteria bacterium
GCGTACCCTTGCCACGCTTTCACACCATCCACTATGCCGGGGTACTCGCCGCAGCGAGCCCGTGGCGCTCGCGCCATACTCCATCTCTGCCCTCGACCGCGGAGGATGTCGAACCCGAGAAGAGGGTGCGCAAGAGCGGCTATCGCCCATGGGCTGAACTTGTACAGCGCACGTTCGCCGTGGACGTACTCACCTGCCCCAGTTGCCAGGGGCGGATGCGGCTGCTCGCCGTGGTGAAGAACCCTGCCGGCATCGCCCGCTACCTGGCGGCCGTTGGCGAGATGACCGAGGTGCCAGGACGCTCGCCGCCTCGCGCTCCGCCCTACTGGAAGAGCCAGGTCCTCAGGCGACAAGCACTCGGTGACCAAAGCGAAATCGGAGACGACAGGACAGACCACGAGGCGGCGTAGCAAGCGGACGGGAAGCCCGGAATTCCGCCGCGGTTGCGGAGCCTCGCGCAAAACGGGGTTTGGGCTCGTCCGCAGCCCCTCGGAGGGGCGTCCGGCGCACCCGCCTGCTCCCGGAGTGCGCCGGCCGGACGCCCAAACGCCGCTCCCCGGTCGCGCAAATGCACTGGCATACCGCCCTCGTTTCGCTTACGCTCCGCAGAGGGCATCCGACTGCAGACGGCGCACGACCTGATCGGGCGGTTGAGCCGCAAGCGCGCCCCTGATTTCGCGGCATAGAACTTTGTTAAGTTCGTGCCCCATGAGTGTCACGATTCTGCACCAGGACATTCGGCAGGCCTTCAGGTCGTTGCTTCACCAGAAGGGCTTCACCGCCGCTGCCCTTCTCTCGCTAGCTTTGGGGACCGGCGGGACCATCGCGCTGTTTTCTGTGGTGTACGGCGTGTTGCTCCGGCCCTTGCCGTACCCGGACGCGGATCGCCTGATCCGGCTCTCCGAGTACCACCCGGGAGCGAGCGCCAGCCTCCGCGCCCCGTTGTTCACCAACCTCACCTACTACGCATGGTCCGAGCCCAGAACCATCGAGGGTCTCGCGGGCTTTAGCAACGTGACCTTCACCGACACGAGCGGAGAGGAACCCCAGAAGCTGGTCGGCGCCTCCCTCACACCCTCGACGTTCAAACTGCTCGGAACCCGGCCCACGCTCGGTCGTCTGCTGGATGACGAAGATGCGAAGGAGACCTCTCCGCCAGTGGTCGTGCTCTCGGACGGACTGTGGAAGGAACGGTTCGGAGCCGATCCCTCGGTGATCGGGAAGACCATGATTCTGGACGGAACCATCCACACCGTGGTCGGGGTCGCGCCTCCGGAGTTCTATTTCCCTCGCCGGGAGGCTCGGCTTTGGACGTCGTACGCAATTCCCCGCGGGTCGGCCGATCCGATTGATCAGTCGATCGAGGTTTTCGGGGCCATCGCGAAACTCAAGCCGGGGGTCACTCTCGAACAGGCGGCGGCGGAGGGCACCACCGCGGCCCGCAGCGTGCCCCGGCCCCCGATGGCTGATGCCATCTTCGGAAAGGGCGGCCCGGTGACGCTCAAGGTCGAAACCCTGCTGTCGGAAATGACGGCCCAAGTGCGGCCGGCCCTCCTGCTCATGGCCGCCGGCGTGGGTCTCATTCTCCTGATCGCCTGCGCCAACGTGGCCAGTCTCCAGCTGACCCGCGGCGTTTCAAGGCAGAGAGAGATCGCCGTCCGCTCCGCCCTCGGAGCCAGCCGGGCGCGACTGGTGCGCCAGCTGGTCACCGAGAGCCTGGTGCTGTCCGTCCTCGGGGGGGCGTGTGGCCTGTTGCTGGGATCGGCCCTGCTCGCGGTCCTGCCCTCTCTCGCCCCCGCGAATTTCCCGCGTTTGCCGGACATTGCGCTTGACCGGACCGCCCTTGCCTTCGCGGTGGGGGTTGCTCTCGCTTCCGGTCTTCTCTCCGGCCTGCTTCCGGCCTTTCGTTCGGCGAGGATCGGGGTGGCGGCGGCCCTGCGTGACGGCTCGGGAGCATCCGCCTCCGTGGCCACCCAGCGGCTCCGCAGCACGTTGGTCGCCGGCGAAGCCGCGCTCGCCGTGATGCTCCTGATCGGAGCCGGCCTGCTGGCCCGGAGTTTCTATGAGCTGCTGCAGGTCGATCCAGGCTACGACAGCGGCAACGTTCTCATTGCCCGCCTGGGTTCGGGAGGTCGGGACCGGCCCGGTGAGAAGACGCTCGCCGAGGCCCGGGAATTGCTGGCCCGGGTGAGGGCGCTGCCGGGCGTGGAGGCGGCGGGGCTGGGCCACACAACCCCGCTGGATTTCGCCACGGTGGTCTTCAGCTTCGACCTTCCCGACTCCCGGGCTCCGGAGCGGAAGGTCCAGGCCCGGGCGATCTTGTATACGGCCACTCCCGGATTTGCCGAGGCGCTTTCCCTGCGGCTCAAGGAAGGCCGCCTGTTCGGAGCCCCGGACGAGACATCGCCGATCGAGTCGGTGTTGGTGAACGAAGAGTTCGCGCGGGTCTATCTCAATGACGGCAAGCCGGTGGTGGGCCGCCGTTATGAAGGGCTCTTGCGGACGCAGGGGGCCGCGGTCACCACCGAGATCGTGGGCGTGGTGAGGAACGTGTTGAAGGACGGCCTCGACGCCGAGCCGATGAGCGCCATCTTCTACACCTTCTTGCGCTCCGGCCGGCCTCTGCCGAGCGGTTTCCAACTGGTGGTTCGTACTTCCTCAGAGGCCTCGGCGCTCCCGGCCAGCGTGCGAGCGATCATCCACGAACTCGATCCTCGGGCCACCGTCGAGACCGCGCTGCTCTCCACCAGGGTGGCGGCCTCGGTGGCCCAGCCCCGATTCGCGGCCCTGACTCTGGGCGTCTTCGCCCTGCTCGCCCTTTCCCTCGCCGCGTTCGGCCTTTACGCCGCGATGTCCTACAACGTGACCCAGCGCAAGCGGGAACTGGGGGTGCGCGCCGCGCTCGGAGCCACGCGGCGCGACATCGTCCGCCTGATTCTTCGCCAGGGGCTGGTGGTGGCCGTTGCGGGCCTGAGCCTTGGGCTCCTGGCCGCCACGTTCCTGTCGCGGCTGCTCGAGAAGCTTCTTTTCGGGGTGACGCCGCTCGATCCCCTGGCCTTCGCGTCGGCTCCCGGTCTGCTCCTCGTCGCGGCCCTTTTCGCCTGCCTGATTCCGGCTTGGCGCGGAGCCTCGGTGGAGCCGACCGAAGCGTTGCGCTGCGAGTAGCGACCCGCGACGTGGGGTCGGCGCC